>NZ_LGYY01000215.1:0-66478 GCF_001308045.1 Shewanella sp. Sh95 | reverse complement strand
AATCACGCTTGCAGGAACATACGGGAACTGCTTGGCATGGTATGGCATTTTATGGGAACCGTTTCCCCATTTCCTGGCAGTGGGCATGGCACGGCGAAAATGTAGCAGTATTCGGATCAGCTATTTAGGCAATACATTAAACTAAGGTATTGATAATACAATTTCGTCCGCTTCGTTTGGCTTCATACAAGTTTTTATCCGCTAATAATAAACACTCTTGAAACTGATGACATTCGGTTGAAAATGCCAAACCACCACTCAATGTGACTTTAAATTCGGCGCCTTCTTCAACAAACACAATATGGCTAAAGCTTTCGCGAATGGCATTAATTTTGGCAATCGCCAGCGGTGCGGGCATGTCAGGTATGACCAGCATAAACTCCTCACCGCCATAACGCCCCATAAAATCCGCAGGGCGTAGGGACTGTTGTAACAGGTGCGAAAAAGCTAATAGAACCTTATCACCACCTGAATGGCCATAAGTATCATTCACTTGCTTAAAGTGATCTAGATCCAGCATCGCGATACATACGCAAGAGTTTGCTCGTTTGGCTAAGCTGAAACTATGACGAGCCGCAACAAGGATTTGAGTATGATTCAATAAGCCCGTTAAACTGTCACGGCTGGCAGAACTGCGTATATCATGGCCACGTTGCGCGCGGGAAATCACTTGGGTAACAAAGAGGCTGGGGGCCGTTTGTTTAGAGATAAGATCATCGGATCCCGCCTGAATAATGCTGACTTTATTTTGCATGGTGTCATCTGAGCTCAACACTAAAATAGGGCTTGAAGTATATTTATCGAGCTGACGGATCATTCTTGCCAGTTCTAAGCCATTTACCTCCGGCATATAGAGATCAAAGATAAATAAATCCGGTTCAAATTGCTCCAGGGTTGGCATGACGTGCTCGGGTTTGGTCATGCCTCTAACCATTAACCCATGGCTACGTAATAAGCTCGAAAAATAATCCACCATCGATTGCTGATCATCCACTAACAGCACTTTAAGGGGAGGCTTATCGGACATTTTGAGCCATTGATGAATTTTACGAACCAACAATGTTGTTTCGGCCGGTTTAACAAAATACTCGCTGACATTGGCACGAATCGCTAATAAACGCATATCAAAATCGCCACGAGAAGATAATACAAATACCCGAGTATTATTTTTCTCAAATTCGGTGGCGGCTTCGAATAGTGCCTCTTCGGTATAATCGGGCAAGATAAGATCTAATAAAATTAAATCGAATGGACTTGAGTATTGCACCTTGAGAAAGTCGGTAAAATTTAAGAAATGTTGCACATTAAAACCAAACTCGTGTAGTTGTTTTGTGATCATTAAGCCCACATTACTGTCATCTTCGATGATGGCAATACAGTATTCATGGCGAGACTTTGAGGGTTTATAGGGGCTTTGTTGCATTTGCGCCTCAACCACGGGGGCCGCAGGCTGACAATGCTGATTATTTTGCAGTAACTGGTGGAAAAGTGTATCTAGGCCTTTGATCACATTTAGCGTTGGTGCTGGGGTATCGAGAAGATGTTTCAATTGAAGCTCAAGCTTATCGACTAGATCTTTGGTCTCGATTAAGCCAAAGGTTTCACAGGAACCTTTTAAATTATGCACTTCGCGATAAACGGCTGACAGCATATGTCCTTGCCAGTTTTTCCGTAGTGAGATCCATAACGTAATGATTTGTTTCTTTTTATCAGGCAAAGCATGTAAGTACTGACGTTTGAGTTGTTCTAAGGATTCTTCAAGACTCATAAAACCATCACCATGATAAGGATTTACAGAATAAACTGGTGCACCGGTGCTGCGTATGCAATACCCCTTAAGGATTAATTAACCCAATTCATTTAGTTGTGTTTTGTTGGGTACCTTATGAGTGTAAACCAAGGGAGAAAAAATGCGGCAGAAATACAGTATTAATAACATTTAAACCTTAAAGCTACCTATTTTTAGCTGAAGTGATACTTTGATAGCGCTTAGTGGAAATAACCTATGCAATTAGAAAATAATAAGTAAGATCAATTAATTTATAAGCGTTAGCAATGGTAACAGGAGTGATTTCAACGTGAAGGGATGCGTAAAGAATATCAGGCACAACGCCAAGTTTTGTATATTGTTGGCTGTAACGGCCAGTGTCGTTGGTATTTATCCATTCTCGCTAAAAGCATTAGAGAAACAAGATTCTGAAGCCATCTGTATCCTTATCCAAAGTGAGATGCAAGATTGGCATCCAACCACGCCGCGTTATCAGGAGCTCAAAGCAAGATTCGATGAGCGTTGTCAGCAACCTGTAGCCAATGGCATAAAATCCCTAACTAACCAGCCTAAAACGCAATTCACTGCTCGCCATGATACGCCGGAGCAGAAATCCAATGTGATCCCTACCGAGATAACACCTAAACATACGCCCACTCCAAGCGCGATCTCACCTATTTCCTCAATACTCGAGGCGCTATCTATTCTTGTGAGTATCCCAGTCTTTATGATTGTGTTGACTGTCGCCATATGGTTATTTCGTCCATCGCTAAGACGATACCGAGCCGAAAGGTTAGGCCAACAGGGTGAAAAGCGAGTCGCTAACTTACTCAAGCAAGGACTAAAAGATGAGGACTACCGACTTTATCGTAATCTAATTTTACCCATGGATGAGTTGAGTGAAGGCACACCCTCTTTGACAGAGGTTGATTTAGTCTTATTGACTCATTTTGGTGTTTTTGTTCTTGAAGTTAAAAATTACTCTGGCTGGATATTTGGGGGAGAGAAGCAAGCGCAGTGGACGCAGAAAATTTTTACTAAACAAACTCGCTTTAAAAATCCGCTCCATCAAAATTATAAACATTGTTTAGCGGTTGCCCATTGCTTAGGGTTAGTCGAGGGGCTCCATTCTGTAGTCGTTTTTAGTGATGAGGTGAGCTTTAAAACCCCATTGCCTAAAAATGTGGTAAATGAGTCGGGACTTTTGAGTTTTATCGCTCAATATAAAGTACAAACGAGTGAAACTTCTCAAAACACACATCTAGAATTTTCTCGCGCTGCAGAACGGCTCGATATCGCCAAGCAGCAGTCGAACTCTGATGCTAAGTCATTGCACTTAAATCAGTTTAAGCATCGTCGTGTTGAACCAACCATCTCAAGTTGATATTAGAGTTAGTATTCTCGCTAAGGTGATAATGAATGGATTATTGCGCTATCTTTAAGAACACCATTAACCCATAAACAATTGGAAGGATAGGGATATGTCGGATAACACAGGTACAGTGAGATTACATCGGGTGTTGCGTGCACCAGCGGCGTTAGTCTACAAAGCATTTACCGATAAAGCGGCGTTAGAACGTTGGTTACCACCTTATGGCTTTGTCGGGACAATTCATGAGTTTGAGTTGGCTGTCGGTGCAGGGTATTCCATGAGTTTTACCCAATTTGCGACCGGGTACAGTCATTCTTTTAAGGTGACTTATACCGAGCTAATCCCTAATAAACTTATCCGCCATAGTGACCAATTTGATGATACTAATCTACCCGGGGTGATGCAGGTGACAATTGAACTTGCCGAGGTAGCCTGTGGTACCCGCTTGCAGATAGTACAGGAGGGCATTCCTGCGATTATTCCTGAGGAGATGTGTTACTTAGGCTGGCAAGAATCACTACTGCAACTTGCGGCTTTGGTGGAAGCTAAGACGGAATGAGGTCGTCAGTCACTGGGTGATATAAAAAGGGTGATATAAAAAAGACGCTTATCTCGAGTAGAGTGAAGCGTCTTTTTTATTGGGTAATTTTATTGGCAATGGATAAAGCCTTTTAAAAAGGCTTATTACCTAGTACCCGCAGGGCTACGCACTGGCAAGGTTTGCCAGATACTCATCAAACGTCCCTTGAAAGTTAACCAATTTTCTATCACGAATATCAATAATGCGAGTCGCTAACGAAGAAACAAATTCGCGGTCATGACTGACAAAAATCAGCGTGCCTTCAAAATCTTTGAGGGCATTATTGAGCGCTTCAATTGCTTCCATATCCATATGGTTAGTCGGTTCGTCCATAATGATGACGTTGATATCTTGCATCATTAACTTACCGAAAATTAAACGGTTTTTCTCTCCGCCGGAGCAGTTTTTAGCCTTTTTATTGGCATCATCTTCGGTAAACAGCAAACGACCTAACATGGCGCGTACCATCAAATCGTTATGTTTGGGTTGGCGCCATTGGTCCATCCATTCAATAATAGTCAAGTCATTATCGAAATCGCTGGTACTATCCTGTGGGCAATAGCCGATAGCGGCATTTTCGGACCACTTAATCGTGCCTTCATTATGGATTAATTCATTGACTAAACAGCGTAATAGGGTGGTTTTACCCACACCGTTCTCGCCAATAATTGCCAGTTTTGCGCCAGCTTCGAGAATTAAATCACCGCCTTCGAATAAGTTTTCGCCATCAAAACCATGGCCAAGATTTTCCAGCACTAAGGCTTGACGATGCATTTTCTTGCCAGCAGCGAAACGAATCGATGGGGTAATTCGGCTGGAGGATTTCACTTCATCCAGTTTAATTTTGTCCATGCGTTTGGCGCGCGAGCTGGCTTGTTTTGCCTTAGAAGCGTTGGCCCCAAAGCGGTTAACAAAGTCCTGTAATTCTTCAATCTCGGCGCTCTTTTTGGCGTTGCCAGCTAAGAGTTGTTCACGCAACAATGCCGATTGCGCTAAAAAGTAGTCATAGTTGCCGGGATAAATACGCAGTTCGCCGTAATCGATATCCGCCATATGGGTACACACAGCATTTAAAAAATGTCGATCGTGGGAGATGATGATCATGGTACATTTGCGTTTATTCAGCTCAGTTTCAAGCCAACTAATGGTATGAATATCTAAGTTGTTGGTCGGTTCGTCGAGTAGCAAGATATCAGGGTTAGCAAACAGCGCTTGGGCTAATAACACCCGCAGTTTCCAACCAGGCGCAACCTGAGACATAGGACCGTAGTGGAAAGACTCTTCGATACCGGCTTCAATGAGGATTTCGCCCGCGCGGCTCTCGGCGCTGTAACCGTCCATCTCGGCAAACTCACTCTCCAAGTCGCCCACGCGCATGCCATCTTCTTCGCTCATATCTGGCTTGGCGTAAATGGCGTCACGCTCTTGCTTGATTTTCCACAGTTGGGTATCACCCATGATCACCGCATCGATAACCGTGTATTGCTCAAAGGCGAATTGATCTTGGCTTAGGGTGCCGACTTTTAGCCCTGGGGTGATGGACACGTTACCCGATGTCGGGGCGAGGGCGCCACTTAAGATCTTCATAAAAGTCGATTTGCCGCAGCCGTTAGCGCCAATCAAACCATAACGGTTGCCGTTGCCAAATTTTGCCGAGATATTTTCAAATAATGGCTCAGGGCCGAATTGCATGGTGATATTTGCGGTAGAGATCAAGGGGATGTCCTAGGAGTTACGTCTTAATAAAAGGCTTAAACCGGCTGCGTTGCTGACAAACGCCGTTGCAACAATCATGCTGATGTCAGCAAAGTCTTGGCCAAGATAATTTGGCCGCGCAGTATAGCGATTTCACGCACAATATGCGAGTTACAAACAAATCCTTAAAGATAATAAACTTGCCGATGAAGCCCGTTTAATAAACACGCTGTGTCTCTTGGCTCCGCGCGGGAAGAGCATCTACGTAAGCGCCTTTATCCTTGAGTGGTGCCTGTGATTAGCACTACCCATCTAAACCTTGGAGTGGTTAATTACTGCTTATTTCCACTATGGGTTCGCCTCGTTTACCCCCTAACGCGGGGTTTTGCTCACCAATCGCACAGGTTGTTTTGAATTAATATTCATTAATGCGCATATAATTTAGCTAAATTCCCGAGATTAGTCTTTATTTATGCAAATTTCAGAATAAAAACTGCTTAGGGTTTCAATGCCTTCCTCACTGTTATGTCCCCTTAATTCGATAATTAGTCTCGTTAGTTGGCATGAGTTGCCGCCGTTGTCTGCTTATCGAAATACTGGTGTTAGCGATTGCGCCTTTATTTTCTTCGAGGCCGATATTTAACTGAATGGTAATAAAACATTGCAATTCTATGTTTGATTTCTGTATCTATTTGTATCGTCAGTAATATAGCTTGTTCGAATAGATATTACCGCATGGATCACTAGACACTTTTTCCCATGACACACTGTAATAGTGCCATGGTCTTATTTAAAAGATGACACTTATACTGCTATTACCGTAGCAAAAATATGGTTATATGGCTAAATCTATAAAGGTATAAGTGATGCAAGAAGAGAAAATCACTGGTCTCTATTTTGTGGAAGAACAGCAACGTATCTGGATTATCTATACCCTAAGGTATCCAGAACCAATAGATGATGTTGACCTTGAGACATATATGGAGCTGCTTGAGAAAATAAAAAAGACTGATGGAACACGCTATGATTTGTACACCTATCTCCTATCAAAGCAAAACAAGTGCACAGACATTCTCCAATTTCTTAAAACACACACGCACTGAAAATCAACTTTCACAGGAGGATTTATGTTGTTTACTCAGGGAAAAAAGTTGTTTATTTGATGCTTTAGATGCGATTACGATTAGCCGTTGGGAGCGAGGAGTCAATATCCCATCACTAGCAAAACAGGCAGAAATTGTAGAAATTTTTGGTTCAGAATTATTTGATATTTATCGGCAGGATAAAAGTTTTGTTAGTGAAGGACTCGCCTCGATTAATTTATTTGATTCGAGTGTCGAACGTAGCGAACATCCTTATTATCGTAATAAACCTTATCGTGTCGAATTTATTGATAACCATCATGATAACTTTTTGACCTTACTACAGTTGAGCCTAGTGTATGAGAGTAACCCCCGGCTTTGTTTGAATAATTGTCAATTATCGCAACCCTTTTTTTTGGGATTATCGCTCGTTGTTGCATTTAGTTTTGGTGAGCAGATTGTTGGGCATTGTTTGTTTTGCCGTACGCACGCTAAGGTTGCGCTCGAGTTTATGAATGATGAAGTGGATTTGTTTGAGGTCATTAGCCATAACAGTGAGTCTAGCCCTGATACCTTAATGGTGTTTTCTTCTTTTGGTGTCACACCTCATATTGAAAACTATATGATGTCTGTCTACCTGAATGAAATGGCTTTATGTCGTTCGATAAAGTACTTAAGTTTCAGCATCTGTGATGAATCCTTAAAAAGGAAGCTTTCCCAATTCAAGTTACCTATTTTTAAAATTAGAACCTTAGAAAACAATCATAGAACTATAAAGAATTATTCCTTTTTCGCCAGTAGAACCGAAGTAATGGCTAATCGAAATTTGCTGAAATTATCGGTTATTCCTTCGGCTAAGTCTCAGACAATCGATCCTATTTTCTTTATGCAGCTAGAGACCAATATATGAATATACTCATTATTGATGATCAAAAATTTATCCGAGAAACGCTCAAAGCGGATATCAATAAATGTTTAGCCGAAAATGAAATTAATATTTATGAAGCCAGTAATGGCAATCAAGGGATTAATTTAATTATGGGGTTAAATGTATCACTCGATCTCATCATTATCGATTTGAAGATGGATCAGGGCGATGGTATTGCTGTCATCAATATGTTAGCGACAGAGCCTCTGTGGATGTCGATTCCGATTGCCGTGATCAGTTCTTCCGATAAACGAACTCTTGAATTGGTAGACTGTATTATTCATACACTCAGGTTAAACCTATTGGGTGTGTTTGCAAAGCCTGTCAATGCCAGTGATATATTAATGCCATTGCTTACGACCGACACCGAAGATGTGCCTGAGTCAACTACGCATCGTCATCGAGGTCACCGACATGCAAATATCAACGTTCAACAGTTACTTAAGGATGAACAGTTGATCCTCTGTTACCAGCCAAAGATTAATTTAAAAACCCAAGAAATTACTGGTTTTGAGGTGTTGTCTCGTTTATGTGATCGCCACCATGGTTATATTTATCCCGATGTATTTTTGCCTTTAATCAATCAACAGGGATTAAACAGTATTTTTTCGCGGATGGTGATTTCTCAGGCGTTGCAGTGTTGGCTACGCCAGCCTCTACTCACCCCATTTTCATTATCAATCAATATTACGGCAGATGATCTCACCTGTGAGGAGTTAATTGAATACATTATCGAGTCTAGTCGTGCTCATACGGGGATTCACTTAATTTTAGAGTTAACTGAATCACAGGAAATCATTAATCAAGATCGAGTTCTTAATTCGATTGCCCGGCTCATTATTAATAATATTGATATTTCACTGGATGATTTTGGTAAAAGCTATTCGACCTATGATCGTCTTGATGCTATTCCTTTTAAAGAAATAAAAATTGATAAAAGTTTTGTCTCCGATATGGATATCAATCATCAACATTATTTAATTGTTGAGTCGACCATTGCCCTAGCGCAAAAGATGCACGTAAAAGTGGTTGCCGAAGGCGTAGAAACTGCCGCTATTGCCGCTATTTTGACAGCCTTAGGTTGTGATGTGGCACAGGGATATTTGTATAGTCCACCCATTGAAGGTCGTTACCTTATTAACTGGATAGGCCATTATCAAAGTGAGTGTTTAATACATGAATAATCATGGGCTTGAACACCAAGTGAAGCAAGCGCTGTCTGTTTTTTTGGCGCAATATCAACAGCCGCAGCAACAAGTGTTAAGGCGAGCTTTACTCATAGAGCTTGAACGCATGAGTCTGCAACTTATGTCACTCAACGCTGAAGAATGTTTTTCTGACCTTAGGCATGAGTTTTTGGGGATGACGAGTTATCTCGCCTTGGATGAGACGTTGTGTGTTTCAAATTTGGCTTCGGTATCGGCTTTTAACACCCAGATCCAATTTTTGTTAAATGCCGTAAAGGAGCAAGATAATGGGGAGTAAATATACTTCAAGCATGTACTTGCTTACCGGGTTATTTATTACGCTGATTATTATTTGCTTAACGCTTGCCCATTCAATTAATGAATTTAAAGCGGTTTACCAAAAAAAAGCTCAGGCTGTATTTTCATCATCCCAAGATATGTTTTTACAACACCGTATTATGTTAGACGCATTGCGATCGTTTTTTAATGCTTCCGCTGCGGTGACCACAAAAGAATTTGAAGTATTTGCTAAGGATTTGTTGAAGATCAAATCTGCCGTTGCCTTCACATTAACCCCTGAACTCGAACTGGCGTATATTTCTGATCCATCCATCTTACCAGAACTTAAACCATTAACATTAAGTATGATGGACAACGGGAGTTTACACGCCAGGCTAATCAATTATACCCTTTTGACCGTTAAGATTGATGAACCTCAGATGCCTTATTTGATTTATGCCATTTCCCAAAAAAGGATTTTGACGCGTATCGATCAAGAGCAAGATGTATGCATTACGTATCAGTTCGAGCATTCAATTTTACGAAGCGCTTACTGTGATATCCCTGCTGCAACGGGGATTTGGCGCTTATTTGCCTATTCAGATCGTCAGTTTATTACATTGAACGAATATCAGACCCGTTTCAATTTACAGGTTTATTATCAGGTACCTCGAGCGGAAGTGATTGAGCTTTTCGTTGGCTTTGTTTCCTAAAAGCACAAATAACTACAGAGTGCTTCCTGAGCGCCAGTATGGTGCTTAAAACCCTTGTTTCATCGTCAGTCGTTTATCTGTAATCAGAATATTATTTTGATTTAAACCCGAAAAACATTGGATTTCACTATTAGGAAACAAAGCCCTTTTCGTTATAATCCTATCGATTGCGCTTCTTGGGCTAGCATTTTCGCTACTATGGTTTTTTAAAGCGAAACATCAACAGCTTATTGAACGCATCGAATGTGAAAATCGTTCGAAATTAGCGGTAATGGCCAGTATTAATCATGAGATCCGTACGCCAATAAATGCGTTGCTTGGTTATAGCCGGATGCTCAAGAAAGCTCTTTCAATACCATCCGAGCGAGCGCAGCAGGGCACATCAAAACAGGAGCTAAGCCATATTGTCGATAAAATGATCTGGTCAGCAAATTTGCTTTATTCGGTTGCTGAAAACACATTAAATTACAGTAAGGCTGAAGTTGGAAAACTCACATTAGATCAGCATGCGATTAACCTCAGAGAATATGTTGGTCGCATTCAGGAATACTATCAAGCTTTCAATACTACTTCGGGTAAAACCCTCACGGTGTCGGTGAGTGATACGTTACCTGACTTGCTTAAGCTTGATGGCACTAAGCTATTCCAACTTGTCACCAATATTATTAATAATGCTTTTAAATACAGTACTGGTGAGCAGGTACACTGTTATATGGATTTACATCCTTCATTTAATCAAGCTTCAGCTTCGCCTATGTTGAGGGTGTTGATCCGTGATTTTGGTGAAGGTATGCCTCTGCAGGCAAAGCGGGCGTTAGATAGTCCCTTTATTTATCAATCACTGTCTAGCTCCTATGGTATTTCGGGAGTAGGGCTTGGGCTTTATACCTGTAAGCGATTATTGGAGCAGATTGGCGGTAAATTACGGATACGCAGTCAGCAAGGACGAGGAACCACGGTATTAATGCACTTTCCGTGTCAGTTTTATCACCAGAAGCAGGAGCCAATACACCGTTATACCCAGCAACCATTACTATTAGTGGACGATAATCTGTTTAATCTTGAGATTTGCCGTGGAGCGCTCGAGTCCCATTTTGCCCAAATCCACTGTACAGATCAGGCTGAATCGGCGTTAAGGCTATTTAAAACGCTGCGGCCACCATTGGTGATTGTCGATTATCGGTTAAAGGAGACTGACGGATTAGTGTTAATCCAACAAATGCGCCAGCTTATCATTGAGATGGATGATAGTACTTGGGGATGCCAGTATTTTCTGCTCTCAGCCAATGATAGTGATGAGATCCCAGCACTTAGGCGATTCCCCGATGTGGTCTTTATCCAAAAGCCCTTTAGTTTAGAAGTGTTTTTGAGCAAATTAGCGGCAATTACGCCAGTATAGGATGGTTACTGGAACACTATAAATGCATTCGGCTTTCACATAGAATGGCCTTTATACATACTTAACCGACGATTCTAACGGATTGTGCTAATCCATCAGCAATACCACCGTCATGGCCCCGATTATCGCTTTGGGGAGCAAATGACTTTTCTCGACGTGAAACAAACCTTTGGCTTTAGTCATGTGCGCGTAGGGCGTTGGGTTACGCGGGAAGAATCCTTAATTGCCGCTAATTTAGTGTTTGATTCGCTGGCAGACCTTGCCTTTATCCTGCATTTACCGCCCTTAACCTTAGGGCTAAGGCAAACCTTAAGTCTTGCCTTTGGTCATGGCGGGCAAAAGGGGGTGCAGGCCCATTATGCTCCCGCGGGTAGAGAGCTGGCATTGGCAAAAAATGCCGGCGCTGGCGCCTTGGCCCATGAGTTTTGGCATGCGTTTGACCATTATGTGGCGCCGAAGGCGTTTTCGCGAACCACGGGACGTTTTAAGTGCGCCAGTGATCTCTGGCTTGCGGATCTGCCGCTCATTGATCATCCGTTAAATCATCGTTTAGCAGAAATTTTTCGAGTGACATTACTCTCTGAGGACAATCTAGCGCCGAGCGATTATGTACGCCGTGCAATAGCATTAGATAAGCGTTATGGTGCGCAGTATTTTGCTAAACCCACCGAAATGATGGCTCGGGCCTTTGAAGCGTGTATCGAATCCTATCAAGGGATCCAAAATCCGTATTTGGTGTCTGGCACACGTTACTCTGCGCAGGCAAAGGAAGGAGCTTATCCCGATGAATCACATAGACAACGTATCTTTAATGCCTTGATAGCCTACTTTGAGCCATTAGGCATAGCGTTAGGGAAAGTAGGATAAGCGATCAGTGTTAATCGGCGAGTTGCTGCTGGCAGTAGGCAAGTTGGTGGCGAATGGCATCGAGCCATTGTGAGGCGCGGTAATCCATTAAATACCAAGGGCTGAGCTGTGTTTCGGGCTGATGATTAAAAAACAGCGACTCACATGCGATGAGTTTAGCTTTATCCGCACACTGCAACCAAATAGCGCTTGGTGTATGTGCTAACTCGGCTAAATGCTGCCGAACTCCTTGCTTGGTATCCTCATTTACACACTCAATAAGGCGATATTGTCTCAATAAATCCAGTTTGATAAAGGGATCTTCACTTTCACTGATAAAGTTTACTTGGTGTGTTGCCTCCGTTGTTTGCTCCCAAGGTTTCAGCGTAAATTCAGCCCAGTCTAAGCGGTCACAGAGTAGGGCTTTAGCGATTCTTCTTTCCCCTAACCAGTTATGAACCATACAGGGGAGATGGATCGTCTCGGGCAGTTCAACACTGCGCCGTAAGCTGGGCAGTAGCGACATGCGCTGAACTTGTAGTTGTTGTGCCAAGGTCATCATAAGAACGATCGCCGTTAAGCCCGATGATGGCCAGCAACCGAGAGTTGCAGTGAGATCGGTGGCGACTTGGGTTAATGCTTTCGCCAGTTGCACACCTTGGGGATGACCTTGTACTTCAAAAGCATATTGCGATTCGGCAAAGCCACCATTGGCAATCGTAACCACATGACCATGGGGCGTGAAATGCTGCGGACATTGCGTACCATTAAAAATAAAGGTGAGACCTTTCGCGGCAGGTTGCCATTCCCCTGACGCATTGCCAATGATGGTGGCTTGCTCAAGCTTGAGTTGCTCGGCAAGTGCTTTGAGGGAAATCCTAGGTTGCGGCTTAGCCAATTGACGGTGCATATGCGTATGTGGCTGAGGCGCATCGGCTAAGGGGTGTGAATAGGGCATACTCGCAAGGACTCTCTAAAGCAAAGAGGGCTAGTGTACTGGATCTTCTGTGCTGACTAAAGAATTATTGCCGACAAGCTATCGGTAAAATAATTAATAAAATTTTATAATAACAGTACGTTACACTGTTTTGTTTATCAGTATCACTTATTCACTAATCATCATAAATACAGGTATCTCAGCAAGAAACCTATACCAATTGATCCAGTGTTTCATCTAGACGCGCCTTCGACAGGCTAGGGATATATGTCGATTTGAATCGGTGGTAATCAGCAGCATGCTATAAACATTTTCATTTAAACCTATCTCGCTTCATCCATCCTGAGCGCTGCTTGAGTTGAATATCCAGAGGCTGGCTGTCCCAAAATGTGTGACTCATCTTGTAAATATAGTAGATTACCCATATACCGTATTGATAATAATTCGTATTAACTTTACACTAACAGGATTTTAAAAGAGGTAGGAACAACTCCCCATGGCGAAAATAAGTAATCGCTTCTGGTTTATGTTACACGGCTGGGTATCATTGCCCATCTGGATTTTATTCAGTTTCATCTGCTTAACGGGCACGGTTGCAGTACTTAGTCATGAACTGACTTGGCTGACTAACCCCGCAGCCCGTGCGACCAATCCGAATGAGCTACCCGCGAAACCCGTTGATGAATTAATGCTGGTGGTGGAAAAGGCCTATCCAAATGCACAAGTCATGGGAGCGATGACCTTTGAGCCTTATATAGTCAATGCCATTACTTTTACCGATGCCGATAAGCCTTATGCCATCGCCTATGTGAATCAATATACGGGTGAGATCCAGCAGATCAACGAAGGCATCACTTTTATCGGCTTTATGCGTTCATTACATGGTTGGCTGTTGTTTCCTTGGCAGGGCGGTTATAGCTTGGGGTATTACCTAGTGTGCTCTATGGCACTCTTGATGCTTGCCTCATTAGTGACAGGGCTCATTGTGTACAAACGCTTTTGGCGCAGCTTTTTTTCGCCTAAATTACGTCTAACGCAAGGAAAGAAGACCTTATTGTCTGATCTGCATAAGTTATCGGGTGTTTGGTCGATTTGGTTTATCGCGATTATGAGCCTCACTGGGCTTTGGTATTTAGTCCAAGCTATCTTCTGGCATGCGGATATTGATATCGAGCCCCATGCACCATTGATTGCTGCCGAGCAAGTGCCGCTAGTAGAAGCTGGCGATCTAAAAGTGCCAAGCGCCAATGTCTCTTTTACTGAGGCCTTAAGTTTAGCCAAGCAGCGTTTCCCCGATTTTCAACCAAGCTATGTGATGCTGCCTGAACATCAACGGGATATGTACCATTTAAGCGGCAGTGGCGATCATATTTTTTACGATCAATATTCCTATAATCTCAGCATTAACCCATGGACTGGCGAAATTGCCAGTGCTACCTCGCCAGAAACCATGACAGGCATGCAAACCTTAATGCATATTGCCGATCCGCTGCATTACGGCACCTTAGGTGGCATTTGGACTAAATTGATTTGGTTCTGCTTTGGGCTGGTACTTTCTGGGATGTCGATCACTGGTTTTATGATGTGGGGATTGCGCCATGTTCGTGCCTTTAAACAGGCCGAAACTAAAGACTTAGCTGCAGATATGATAGGGGAGGCTCGCTAATGGCATCATCGGTATTTTGGTTAAAGCATAAATACAAGCTCAGTGGCTTGATTTTGATTTTACCCTTAGTGTTCCTCTATCAGTCGCTTAGCCCGAGTTTTCCACCTGCTTGGCCGAGTCAGCAACTGGGGGAGTTTAAGATTGCGCCTATGCCGTTAGATTTAAAGTCGCCCTATAAACACCACGATGATTACGTTAAAGATTTTATGTTGATCTTTGAGCAGGGAGATGTGGCCCATATTCGTCAAGCTTATGCCAATATCGGCCCAGTGGCACTGCCATTAGAAGCCCTACAAAAAGGTGAAAATGGGGTGTTACATGGCAGCAAACATGGCCAGCATGTGCATGCGATTACGGGCGCTAAGTTAGCGGCAACGGACAGCTTGTGGGTGTCGATTCAAAATTGGCAGGGTGAATGGTTGGTTAGCCAATGGCCCGTACCCGAGGCGGTGTTAGTTCAGTAATACCGTTCGCAAATTGTTTGCAGTAAAGTAGCCCTCAGGTGCAAACTGTGCCTGAGGGTTATTTTTTATCGGATAGGCTGACTGCAAAGGATTGGATATGGAATTTACGAATGCAGAACTTGCGCTAATCACTGCCGCGAAACAAAAAGTGCAAATGGCGCAGCGGGTGCGAGTTGGGGTTATTATTTTACTTATCTTAGGCACGCTTACGCTGCTGGCAGGATTTTGGAGTCACCCGTACGCGATTTATATTGCCTTTGCGCTGGTGGTCTTTGCGGTCGCGCTACCTCAGTTTGGCCAAGGACCCAAATATGAAGAATTGCTCGCCCTATTGCAGCAAAAAGCCGCTCAGCAAAACGATTAATCTGCACTACAAGGCTAATATCAATAGGGCTAATAACAATGTTAAAGACAGCGCTAATAACAAAAGGGCTTTCAGCAAGATCGAAAGCCCTTGTTACTTGTTCATTACGTTAGTTAAAGCGCTGAACGACAGTCTTGTGGCGCCTTTATTCTTCGGGATAGACCTTGTCCTTAAACTCGCAAAGATCCTCAATTATGCAGCTACCACAACGGGGTTTGCGCGCCAGACAGGTATAGCGGCCATGCAGAATAAACCAGTGGTGCACATCGACTTTAAATTCGGCGGGAACAACTTTTAACATGCGCTCCTCGACTTCGACCACGTTTTTACCGGGGGCGAATTTAGTGCGGTTTGCCATGCGAAAGATATGGGTATCGACGGCGATGGTCGGCCAGCCAAAGGCGGTATTAAGCACCACGTTAGCGGTTTTACGGCCGACACCAGGAAGCGACTCTAGCGCCTCTCTGTCCTCAGGGACTTCGCCATTGTATTTTTCAATCAAGATCTCACAGGCTTTAATCACATTGATGGCCTTGTTGTTATACAGGCCAATTGTCTTGATATATTCCTTTAATCCATCCACGCCTAAGGCATAAATACTGTGGGCGGTATTGGCGACTGGAAACAGTTTATCGGTCGCCTTATTTACGCTCACATCGGTTGCCTGTGCCGATAAAGTCACCGCCACCAGTAATTCAAAGGGACTGGAGAAATTCAGCTCGGTTTCGGGTTTGGGATTGTTTTCACGAAGGCGGGTGAGGATTTGGATGCGTTTTTCTTGATTCATAGTGATCCTTGTAAGCAGTGGGTTTAACGCTAAACCCACTACTTAAGCTGTTATCTCAATAAGGGCTTAACTCACTTTGGTGATCCGTGCCCGAGTTACACTGGGTTGTACAGCCGCTTCGGGTTGACGCTCTTTAAGCTTTTTATCGATAACGTTTTTCAGGGCGATAAGTAGGCCCATCACAATAAAGGCGCCTGGCGGTAACATCGCCAGCAGGAAGGGGGTATCGACTTGCCATACCTGAATCGTTAAGACTTTTGCCCATGGGCCGAGCAGTTGGTCGGCGCCATCAAACAGGGTGCCTTGGCCGAGAATTTCGCGCGTGGCGCCAAGAACCGCTAAGACTAAGGTAAAGCCAAGCCCCATCATCAGTCCATCGAACGCAGCGCTAAAGGCATTATTACGGGAGGCAAACGCTTCGGCGCGGCCAATGATAATGCAGTTGGTCACAATCAGCGGCAAGAAGATCCCTAAGGACAAATACAGGCCATAGGCGTAGGCGTTGATCAATAGTTGCACCGCCGTCACCAGCGCCGCAATGATCATCACAAACACGGGGATACGGATTTCCTTAGGCACATAGTCACGTACCAACGAGACTAAAATGTTGGAGCCTATCAGCACCAACATAGTGGCGACCCCAAGCCCGAGGGCGTTAGTGAGGGTGGCCGTTACGGCTAACAGTGGGCACAGGCCCAGTAATTGCACTAAGCCAGGGTTGTTTTTCCACAGTCCTTGCCAGGCAATTTCGCGATAATTAGTCATGGTTGGCCTCACAATTCAGAGGTTGGCTGAAAATCTCTGCTTGATGCTGAGTAAAGTACCATACGGCGCGTTTAACCGCTTTCACATAGGCGCGTGGTGTGATTGTCGCGCCGGTAAATTGGTCGAAATCACCGCCGTCTTTTTGCACTTGCCATTGCTTATCATCTTCTGATTTAAGCACTTTACCGACGAATTGCGTCACCCAGTCGGATTTACGTAAATCGATTTTATCCCCAAGGCCTGGGGTTTCTTGGTGGGCAAGTGTGCGCACGCCTAATACTTCACCTTGGGTATTGATGCCCACAATCAGCTTAATATTGCCGTTGTAACCATCGGGGGCAATGGCTTCTAGGGCGATAGCAACGGGTTTACCAGCAGCGGTGGCGATATAGGCGGGCATGGCATCTTCGGTGCCGAGCGCCTCTTTATCCTGCAACAGGGTGCATTGCGCGGTCAGCTCATTGTCATGGAGCTCATCAGGGATCAGCTGATGCAGTACGCGCATCAATTCCTGCTGCTCTTGCTGCTTAATTTTGTCTAAGGTCTGTTGATTGACCACTGCGACTAAGCCTGTGCAGAGCAGGGCAAACAGGGCAAGTAACAGACCATTTTTAATCATTGGATTATTCACTTTTATTCCTCAAGAATCTTTGTTCAAGCATGCTTGATTCTTTTGCCACAGGCCTAGGGCGCTGAATGGCCATAGGTGCGCGGACGCACATAGTAGTCAATAAATGGCGCGCACAGGTTTGCGAGCAGCACGGCAAAGGCGAAGGCATCGGGGTAGCCACCTTGGGTACGAATGACATAGACCAAGACGCCAATTAATGCGCCGAAAATTAAACGGCCGCGCGGACTGGTCGCCGCGGTGACAGGATCGGTTGCAATAAAGAAGGCAGCGAGCATGGTTGCGCCCGAGAATAAATGGAACAGTGGGCTTGCCTGAGTATCGGGCGACAGTAAAAAGCCAATGCTCGATGCCACAAATAATCCCGCCAATACGCCGGTGCTGATATGCCAACGGATGGCTTTTAATTTGAGTAGCACTAAACCGCCAGCAAGATAAGCCAAATTGACCCAAAACCAACCAACGCCGGTGCCGCCATCGAAAATGCTTTTAGCCATACTCTCAGTGGTGGTGAGCCCTAAGGACAGATCGGTTTTGAGGGTATCGAGCGGTGTCGCCATACTGATCCCATCGATACCGAGGCGGAATTGCTCCATGCCACCATGGGCGCCCACATTGAAGATCAATTGCAAACTATCGATCACACTTGGGGTATTGAGCGCAACCGTACTTGGCGCAATCCAACTGGTCATCTGCACAGGGAAGGAAACCAGCAGTAACACATAGGCGGCCATCGCGGGGTTGAACAGGTTATGGCCTAGGCCACCGTAGAGGTGTTTGACGATAACAATCGCAAACACTGTGCCCATAACGATCATCCACCAAGGTGCCAGCGGCGGGATTGCAACCCCGATTAAGATCGCCGTCAGCATAGCGCTGTTATCGCTTAAGCTCGCTTTGATGCTGCGGTTACGCAGTTTCATCACCGCGGCTTCACAGCTTAGGGCAACGATAATTGCCAGTAACACTTGAATAAGTGTGCCCCAGCCGAAAAAAGCGCATTGCACCACAAGGCCGGGTAACAAGCATAAAATGACCCTTTGCATAACCGTTGATGTATGCAAGTTACGGGTAACATGGGGTGATGAGGCTATTTTAAACGCCATTGTGATCCCTTTTATCTAATCTTGAGTCACTGATTTTTAAGCTAATCATTTTTAAAGCACTGAGGTTAAAACCCGCAGTGCTATTCATTTGCGTCGCTGATCGCATTCGCTTCTCTGGCCGCTTTTTTGGCTTTCGCGCGGGCAACCGCAGCTGCGACTTTGGCTTTCTTCTCATCTTCGGGACTGAGCGGCGCACTTGGTTCAGCGACTGAGCTTGATTCATTGTCTGATTGAGAGTCTGATTCAGAGTCTGGTTTAGCGTCTGGTTCAGAACCTGACTTAACGTCTGATTCAGGCTTTGTGTCTGATTCTAACTTGGGCTGAACTTCGACAACCTCACTCGAATCCGCTCGTTGTGCGGCGGCCTTTTTGGCTTTCGCGCGGGCAACGGCAGCAGCGATCTTGGCCTTTTTCTCATCTTCAGGACTGAGTGGCGCACTTGGTTCAGCGACTGAGCTTGATTCATTTCCTGATTCAGAGTCTGATTGAGAGTCTGGTTCAGAGCCTGACTCAACGTCTGATTCCGGCTTAGCCTCTGCTGCTAGCTTGGGCTGAACGTCGGCAACATCACTCGATTCAGCCTGCTGTGCGGCGGCTTTTTTTGCTTTTGCGCGGGCAACGGCAGCTGCGACTTTGGCTTTCTTCTCATCTTCGGGACTGAGTGGCGCGCTAGGAATAGAGCCTGACTCTGATTCTGGCTGAGCGTCTGCAAATAGCTTGGGCTGCTCGTCAACAACCTCAGTCGATTCAGCCTGCTGCATGGCGGCCTTTTTGGCTTTCGCACGGGCAACAGCTGCAGCGACCTTGGCTTTTTTGTCATCCGCTTCTGCGTTAGCCGTTGTTTCTGTTGCTGACTTATCTGTGTTGCCAGTCGCGGCGTCAGTGTCGTCATTGGCATCCGAATTGGCCTTCAACGCCGCTTTTTTCGCTTTGGCGCGAGCGATGGCAGCGGCGACTTTATCTTTTTGCGATAGTGTCTCAGTCTGCTCAGTTGGCTCGTTTTGCTCAGAAGATACTGTTTGTTCAGAAGAGACTGATTGCTTAGATGATTCGGCATCATCTGCCCCTTGAGCAGCAGCGGCGGCTTTCTTGGCTTTAGCGCGGGCAATCGCGGCGGCTACGGCTGCTTTACCCTTAGGTGCCTCAGTGCTGTTTGCATCAGCATTCACGACTTCGACCGGCGTTTTATCGGCTGTGGTTTCTGCCGCAGCTGCCTTTTTGGCCGCGATCCGCGCCATGGCTTCGGCGACGGCATTTTTATCCGTTGAGGTCATGGTCGCTTGACGACGCGCAGCGGCTTCCTTAGCCTTGGCTTCGCGGGCGAGCTTTTCTTCCTCAAGGCGTTGAATACGCGCCTCGAAACGCAGTTTGGCGCGCTCGGCTTGATGTTTCTCATCGGCGGCTTGTTTTAGTGCCGATTTAGCGATGCGGTAGTATTCCACCAGTGGAATATCACTGGGGCACACATAACTACAGCAACCGCATTCGATGCAATCTTTAAGGTTGTAGCTGGCCGCCTTGTCATATTCTTCGGCTTTTGCATGCCAAAAAAGTTGTTGTGGTAGCAAGAGTGCAGGGCAGGCGTTGGCACATTCGCCGCAGCGGATACAGGCCTTTTCCTCTGGAGTGGTTCCAATTTCTTGACTGCTGGGCACCAAAATACAGTTTGTGCCTTTTAAAATCGGCACTTGGATGGTGGGTAACGCATGGCCCATCATAGGACCGCCAATTATCACTTTTTGATCGGCTTCGGCGTTAAACTCAGTATGCTTGAGCACATGTTCAACGGGCGTGCCTATGGGTAACCAATAGTTGCCGGGCTTACCGACATTTTGCCCGGTAACGGTAACCACTCGTTCAATCAACGGTTTACCTTGGGTCACGGCTTGGTGAATCGCAAACGCGGTTCCCACGTTATGCACGACAATCCCAAGCTTAGCGGGAATGGAGCCAGAGGGCACTTCACGCCCCGAGATGATCTGAATAAGCTGCTTTTCACCACCAGAAGGATACTTGGTTGGTATCGCCGTCACCCGCGTGCTGCCCGCAGGGAGCGTGGATTGACTCACTGCCTGTTGCATGGCTTTGATGGCTTCGGGTTTGTTGTCTTCGATAGCAATCACAATACGCTTGGGCGCGAGGAGACGATGGATAATCCCAATACCCGCCAGAATGTCTTGGCTGTATTCGCGCATTAAACGATCGTCTGCGCTGATATAAGGCTCACATTCCACGCCGTTGATAATCACTAATTCGATTTCACTGACGGGATTAAGCTTGATATGGCTTGGGAAAGCGGCGCCACCCATACCGGCAATGCCTGCTCCATGGATTTTGGCAATCATCTCATGATTGCTAAGCTCAATTGAGCCTGGCGTTAACTCGCACCAGCGGTCTTCGCCATCGGCGGCGATCACGCAGGTATTGACCGGCAAGGCTGAGGCGTGATTACTGGCTCTTGGCTCAATGGCAACGACAGTGCCAGAGGTTGGCGCATGCACGGGCAAATGCCAAATCGAGGTGCCTTGGGTTAATGGCGCGCCTTTTAATACTTTGTCACCCACTTTGACTGCAAGGGTGCAGTTTTCGCCCACCTGTGGCACAGGTACAAGGTATTCCTGCGCTAATGGCAGTTGGCTAATCGGTGTAGTGTTGGAGAGGAATTTGACTTCAGGCGGATGAATGCCACCGGGTGAGCGCCAAAGGGTTCCTTTATCTAATTGATCTAATAAAGTCAGCACCGCTTATCCTCTCTTTTCTTCGTGCGGGGTCTCTTGGATAAGAGTCACGGGAATGGCATTTAAGCGCCAGTTCCAGTTTTTCAGATTTTGGCCCACAGGGATCATATCGATACAGTCAACGGGGCAGGGCTCGACACAGAGATCGCAACCTGTGCAGTCTGCCGTGAGCACGGTATGCATGAGTTTGCCCGCGCCAATAATGGCATCGACAGGACAGGCCTGAATACATTTAGTGCAGCCAATACATTCATCTTCGCGAATGTAGGCGACTTTTTTGACTTGGGATTGGGCCTCTGCATTGAGTGGCTCTGGTTCTACACCCATTAAGCTGGCGAGCTTTTCCATGGTCGCGGTGCCGCCAGGCGGGCACTTGTTGACTTTATCGCCATTGGCAATCGCTTCAGCGTAGGGGCGGCAGCCGGGATAACCACATTGACCGCATTGGGTTTGTGGCAGAATCGCTTCGAGTTCATCGACGATGGGATTACCTTCAACCTTAAATTTTAAGGCGGCAAATCCGAGTAATACCCCAAAGAACAATGCCAATAGGGTTAATAAAATAACGGCAATTAACATGGTGGACATCTATTTAACCAATCCTGTGAATCCCATAAAGGCTAAGGACATCAGCCCTGCGGTGATCATGGCAATCGCGCCACCTTTGAAAGGCATAGGCACGTCGGCCGCAGCTAAACGTTCACGCATCGCGGAAAACAGAATTAACACTAAGGAAAAACCGACAGCAGCACCAAAACCATAGATAGCAGATTGAATAAAATCGTGTTTTTCGTTCACGTTTAACAGGGCAACCCCGAGTACGGCGCAGTTAGTGGTGATGAGCGGCAGATAGATACCGAGGGCGCGGTGTAAAGCCGCACTGGTTTTTTGCACCACCATCTCAGTAAATTGCACCACCACGGCAATCACCAGAATAAAGCTCATGGTACGCAGGTAACCTAAGTCAAAGGGCAATAACAGATATTGGTTGACGAGGTAACTGAGGATTGACGCTAAGGTCAACACAAAGGTCGTGGCCATAGACATGCCGATAGCGGACTCCAACTTGCTGGAGACCCCCATAAATGGACATAAACCTAAGAATTTCACTAAAACGAAATTGTTAACCAGCACTGTGCTGATCAACAACAGGAGATATTCACTCATCTGAATACTTGTCTAAACGGATCTTGGCCGTATTATCGACTTTTCCGTTTGCATAAACAACATATAGAATGCAGGGTTAACTATCTTTACTGTAAATTTGCGCGCTCCGTTAACTCTGCGCTGGCTTAAATTTGGTCAGTTAAGGTAATGGCTTGCGGCTGAGCAATATAATAGCCCTGCAGCCCATCGACGAGCAGTTTTTCGAGGGTCAGTTTTTCCTCCTGACGCTCGACACTCGTCGCGATAACACGAATGCCGATACGTCTTGCCACATCCACCATCATCCGCACGAAGAACTTATTATTGCTGTCCTCATCGATTGATGAGGTGTAGCTGCCATCGAGCTTAATGTAGTCTGGGCGCACTTCGCTGAAGAATTTGAAGGAAGTAAAGCTCATCCCAAATCGCTCGATTGAGACACGCGAACCGACACTGTGAACCTCTCGGACGAACTTATAGCTGGCACCTAAATTGGCTTGCATACCGGACTCGTTGATCTCAAACACTAGACGTGAGGCGATATATCTGTGCTTGCCGAGAACATCTCGCAACCAGCCGACAAACAGTTCTTGATGGGCCGAAAAAGCGCTGATATTGATGCCAAAGTTACCGCTAATGGTCGGATTTTCTTTAAGCATTCTTAATGTGCTGATCACCACGAGTTTATCTAATTCGGTGCTCATGCCGTGGCGCTCGGCCATAGCGATAACCGTGGTGGTGGGTAAAAACTTGCCTTCGCTGTTGTAAAAGCGTGCCAGTAACTCGCGGTAGACCTCGACATCATTGCGGCAAGGTTGAATGGGTTGTTGAAAAAACTTCAGCGCTTGGCGGCTAATTAAGTCGTTGATTGCCACTTTCCAACGATCGTCGCCAAACTGCTCGTCACCATTGAGTTTCTCTTGAATATGAAAACTGTTGGGGCCTAAGGTTTGGGCTATGCTCACGGCGGTGTCCGCTAAGGAGAGCAGGTTAACGGGATCCGTACCCTGTTGGTAAGGCACTAAGCCAATGTGCGCAACAGATTCGGCTCTCGTCATCTGCTGGTATTCATCGAGGAATACTTTAAGTTGTTCTAAAAATTTAGGGCCGTCTTTTAACACTAAATCGGGTAAAAAGATCGCAAAATCGGCGCTGGAGACGCGGTAGCATTCCGAATCGGGATATTTGGAACAGGCCTTACGAATACAATTGGCGACGCTGGCTAAATAATCGTCACCGGCGGAGCGACCTTGTAACTGGTTCACATGGGAAAGCTCAGTCGCTTTAACCATGGCCAGCAGCCCAAGTTGCGGCACGCTGCGGTTACTAATACTTTCTAACTTAGTGGTAAAACGTGGGCGGCTGCCAAATCCGGTGATCGGATCCTGATAAGCCACCTTATGCAGTTTCTGGTTTTCTTGGGTGAGGGTATCCATTTGCGATTTGAGCTGCAGCCGGCAGTCTTCGAGTGCCAATCTCACTGGCGTCATTTCACCATTGAGTTTGGAGGACTCAATGGCGGAAAAATTCATCTCTGGAATGTGCGAAATATACTCAGCCGCATAACGGATAGCCGATCTTAACTTGTTGTTAAGCAATACAAACACAACCAAGAGTATGATGTAGGTGAGTATCAATACTAAGCCGAGTTGCTGAGTGCTGCCGATAGCTGTCTCAATCGCTTGGTCGGCACTGAGTTTTACCTGCAAACGACCCGCGGCCAGTTTTTGCGTATGAGCTAAATCTAAGGCAAATAATCCAGAGAGTGGATGCGAACCCTGGGAATTGAGCTCACCTTGGGTGTAATTGAGCTGTCCATCGGTATCATCAATATATTGAAAAAACTGCAGCGGGTAATGGGCAGAAATAGTTTGATAGAGCTCGGCGCCATTGCCTTGCCACTGGGAAAAATTACCCAAGTATTGTTTGAAGTTACTGAGCTCTTGTTGTTGCTGGACCTGGAGCTGGTTATTTTCGTTGTGATAAATCCAACCAAACAGCCCTAAAAAAATCAGCAATAAAAAGATGGGATATGATTTAGACATCGCCATAAAAATCCGCTCTCAAAGTGTCTCAGTATTACGGACAGAATATTAAATGAATGCTCAGTCAATATCCCTATCTGCGTGATGATACTCAAAATTTTGGTTAACAAGCAGATCACAGTGTAACTGTATTTGAGGCAAAACAGAAATGAAAAGCGATTAGTTTAACGGAGTCACAAAGGAGGGGATTGTGTGTATTGCGATAAGAAAGTGGCTCCCCTGACTGGACTTGAACCAGTGACATACGGATTAACAGTCCGCCGTTCTACCGACTGAACTACAGGGGAGTAGAGGGTGCGATATTGCTATCGACTTGAGATATCATCTTTTAAAGTGGCTCCCCTGACTGGACTTGAACCAGTGACATACGGATTAACAGTCCGCCGTTCTACCGACTGAACTACAGGGGAGTAGATGATGCGATATTACTATCGACTTTAAGTTGTCTTGCGTTAGTGGCTCCCCTGACTGGACTTGAACCAGTGACATACGGATTAACAGTCCGCCGTTCTACCGACTGAACTACAGGGGAATCGTTTAACGCAACAGCTTGATAATTAAGTGGCTCCCCTGACTGGACTTGAACCAGTGACATACGGATTAACAGTCCGCCGTTCTACCGACTGAACTACAGGGGAATCGTTAGTTACCTAACTGCATCCTCACTTTTATCGAGATTGAAATTTGGCTCCCCTGACTGGACTTGAACCAGTGACATACGGATTAACAGTCCGCCGTTCTACCGACTGAACTACAGGGGAATCGTTTCTCTCGTCTCGATGACTCGTTGAGAACGGAGCGCATAGTAAAACGCTCTGTGGGATGAGTCAACTCGAGTTACTAAAAAAAGTGTAATTATGCTGTTAAGTGCTCATCTAATGTGCATCGTGGTGCCAAAATCAGCATTTTGATGAAGAAATAACTTATGTTTTCGTAAGATAGCGTGTCTTCATCTTAAAAACACTTGGGATTTTTAAGGGAGACAAAAAGCGCAAATAGACCTAGTTGATTAAATTCTCGGCATTATTCTGGCGGGAGACCCATTTGATATTTCAAAAACCTCGGACTTAAATAGATAAAGTTTATTTGAGTGGCAACGAATCGATGCTTTTGTGGTCAAAACCATTACGCAGTCATGCAGCCACTCGCTTGGTAAGTCTTAACCTGATGCATTAATTACTGAGCTCACAATATAAGATACTAATATGAGGTGCTGACTATTTATAGAGTGCACATTATGCGGTAGGTATATTAGGCAGCACTGCAGCTTCCACTGGTTATCCCTAAAGCGACAGCGGGAAGCCCATCTCAGCCGAGTGGCAAAACACTTATCGAGAGGTGAAAACAATGGCAATGAGTCGATTAGAACAAGCAGAAGCGTTACTCGAGCAGCCCTTAACCTTAGATGTACTGCGTCAGTACCGTGAGTTGTCCATGCATTTAGATGATCCTGATTTTCAAAAAATCCAAGATTTAGCCGAAATCCTCTTTGTGGTTGCCTCTACGGACGAAGCGCTTTTTGCGGCCGCGCTTGCAGAAGACTTAATTTAAGCGCTAATCAAGTTATCCCTCGGTCATGAATATTCACTTTCTACTATTTTCTGCGAACAGATAGCTCCAATTCTACTGACTGATACTGATAAAGCGGAAAACGCTGTCATTTTATGCTGTAAAACACAAATAGAGGCGTAACAGCAGGAGATCAATCAGATTTTGTGAATGTTAATAGTTGTAACAAGTAGTAACATTTATCAAATGTAATAAAATTACCAAACCCGACGAGCGCGCGGGCTAAGGGTGGAATAGTCCTCAATCCCGCATGGTTTCTCACTAATTTCGACTTATCAACAAATTCTGTGGATAACCCTGTGAGTTGCGGCTTGAAACAGGCGGCAAAGCCTTGCTGCACGTGCGATGGACTTAAATTGCACTATTTTGGCGATAAAAATTTAATAATATATTTATCAGATAGATATGAATTGCAAGCCTTATCTTTTTTGGTCTTGTTTGAGGTTGCAATTTTGTAAGCAAGTGAAAGTCGACTCTTGTGTATTAATTTGGCATTTCTCCTGTATTTTTGGGCGTTTTATCGCCAATTTGAGCATTAAAAGCTCGTGGTCAAAAAGTTTCATTTTCTGTCCATCAAACTGTCATTCAGATGGTTTAGGGCTTAATGCTCCCTTTGACTTCTAAAGGAGAACTGCTGGAGCTTAAAGGATGAGTTGATTAGAATGGGGCGACTAACCACAAGGATATGTTCGCGTGTCAGAATCTGTTTTTCAGCTTGAATCTCAATTTGCCCCCGCAGGGGATCAGCCCACGGCCATTGCCAAGTTGGTCGATGGCCTGGAATCGGGCCTAGCTTGCCAAACCCTATTGGGGGTCACAGGCTCGGGCAAGACATTCACTATCGCCAATGTGATCGCCCAACTGGGGCGCCCAACCATTATTATGGCGCCAAACAAGACGCTGGCGGCGCAGCTTTATGGTGAGATGAAAGAGTTTTTCCCCAATAATGCGGTGGAATACTTTGTCTCCTATTACGATTATTACCAGCCAGAAGCCTACGTGCCCGCATCGAACACCTTTATTGAAAAGGATGCGTCGGTTAACGCCCATATCGAGCAAATGCGACTCTCGGCGACGAAAGCCTTGTTGGAGCGTAAGGATGTCGTCTTGATTGCCTCTGTATCGGCAATTTACGGTCTGGGCGATCCCGATTCCTACATGAAGATGCTTTTGCACCTACGCCAGGGCGATACCATGGGGCAGCGGGATATTCTTAAGCGATTGAGTGAGTTGCAATATACTCGCAACGATCTCGAGTTGCAGCGCGGTACTTTTCGCGCCCGTGGTGAAGTTATTGATATTTTCACCGCCGACTCTGACCGCTACGGGATTCGAGTCGAGCTCTTTGACGATGAAATTGAACGCTTAAGCGAGTTTGACCCGTTAACGGGGCAAATTGTTAAGCGTATCGCGCGCACCACAGTGTATCCGAAAACCCACTATGTGACGCCACGGGAAAAAATCCTCGAAGCGACCGAGTTAATTAAAGAAGAGCTGCGCGAGCGTAAGCAGTATCTGCTCGACAACAATAAGTTGATTGAAGCGCAGCGGATCCATGAGCGGGTGCAATACGATATTGAGATGATGGTCGAACTGGGCTATTGCTCCGGTATTGAAAACTACTCCCGCTATCTGTCGGGTCGTGCACCGGGTGAAGGCCCGCCGACCTTGCTCGATTATTTACCCGCCGATGGTTTGTTGATTATCGACGAGTCCCACGTCACTGTGCCGCAAATTGGCGCCATGTATAAGGGGGACCGCTCCCGTAAAACCACGCTTGTGGAATATGGCTTCCGTTTACCCTCGGCGCTGGATAACCGGCCGCTGAAGTTTGAAGAGTTTGAGCAATTGATGCCGCAGACCATTTATGTGTCGGCAACACCAAACCCTTACGAACTGGATAAGAGTGGTGGTGAGATTGTAGAGCAAGTTGTTCGGCCAACGGGTTTGCTCGATCCAGAGTTAGAAGTGCGCCCGGTTAGCATTCAAGTGGATGATTTACTCTCCGAGGTGGCCAAACGTGTCGCTGTCAATGAGCGGGTGCTTGTTACCACCCTAACCAAGCGCATGTCGGAGGATTTAACCGAATACCTCGATGAGCACGGCGTCAAAGTCCGTTATTTGCACTCGGATATCGATACTGTGGAGCGGGTGGAGATCATTCGCGATCTGCGCCTCGGTAAGTTTGATGTGTTGGTCGGTATCAACTTGCTGCGTGAAGGTTTAGACATGCCCGAAGTTTCCTTGGTCTGTATTCTCGATGCAGATAAGGAAGGCTTTTTACGTTCGGAGCGTTCGCTTATTCAGACCATTGGTCGCGCCGCGCGTAACGTCAATGGCAAGGTTATCCTCTATGCAGATAGGATCACCCAGTCAATGGCCAAGGCGATGGGTGAAACCGAGCGCCGCCGTGAGAAACAACACGCCTACAACCTTGAGCATGGCATAGTGCCAAAAGGCGTGGTCAAACGCATTACCGATGTGATGGATATCGACGATGGCAGAGACACTGAAAAGGGCTATAGCCCATCGTCATTGGGTAAAGTGGCTGAACCTAAAGCCAAACGTTATCAAGCCGATGCGGCGCAGCTTAGCCATGATATCGACAAGTTAGAGAAGCAAATGCATGAACATGCGCGTAACTTGGAGTTTGAACAGGCGGCGGCCCTGCGTGATGAGGTGAAACGTTTACGGGAGTTGCTGATAACGGCTTAACTCAATCTGTGTCTTAGCTGAGTTAGACGTAGGACTGCGTTATTAATCAAGCAGATACCAAGCTTTACTACCTAATAAAAAGCCGCCAACATAACAATATGAGGCGGCTTTTTTGTATGGATTAATCAAACTTTGAGGTATTAGCGCTGCGTTTCCTTGGCGAATTTGCTTCGTTGGTACACAAACACCATAAGCGCGCAGACTAAGCCACAGATCAGGCCGACTAAATGCGCCTCGGTGGCCACGCGAGCCCCAATCATGGCGGTCACATCATCACTGGCGCCATAAAACTGTTCATGGCCGACTTTGACTATCACGCCGAGCAGCAGCAAATAACCCGAGCGCATTTTGCGGTGTATATCCTGGACTGCGCCATAGGCAAATAGGCCATGTAACATGCCGCTTAGCCCCACATAGCCTAATAATTGTGGGTAACCTAAATACAGACCAATGCCTTCAAATAGACAAAGCAGGATAAACAGCGCGGTTAATCCCTTAAGCTGGTAATGAAAGTGGTGCAAAAACAGCACTACCCATAATCCTGCGAGGTTCATCAGCAGGTGCCAATGATTGGTATGTAGCAGATTGCCTGTGATCAGGCGCCACCACTGGCCGTCACTGATATCGCTGCGTCGATAGGCGAGCAGGTTATCTATGCTCGGGGTAAAAAGTCCCGTAACATACAAGAGCGCGCAGAGCAGACTGACGACAAGCGCCAGCCAATAGGGGCCGAGTTTTGTTAACGTCACCAGTCTCACGCCTGCGGTTTACCCGTTTCAGTTGCCTTGTCGAGCGAGGTCATCACCTCTGCTTTATTTTGCAGGTAATCCTCTAAGCCTCGTTTGCGTAGATGACAGGCTGGGCAATCACCGCAACCATCGCCAACAATGCCGTTATAACAGGTCAGGGTATGGTGGCGAACCAAATCGAGCTGCTGGTATTTATCGGCCAGCGCCCAAGTTTGGGCTTTGTTGAGCCACATTAATGGCGTAATGATCTCAAGTTTTTTGTCCATGCCTTGCACCAGTGCCGATTCCATCGCACGGACAAAGTCGTGGCGACAGTCGGGATAACCCGAAAAATCGGTTTCGCAGACACCGGTAATAATCGCCTCTGCTCCTAATTGGTAGGCGTAGATCCCCGCCAAAGTCAAAAACAGGATATTACGGCCTGGCACAAAGGTATTGGGTAAGCCATTTTCCATTAATTCGTGGGATACAGGGATCGCATCCCGGGTGAGGGCAGAAATCGCTAACTCATTGAGTAAGCTCACATCCATCACTTTATGGCTGGTGATGTTTAAGCGTTGGGCGAGGGATTTCGCCACGTCAATTTCTTCACGGTGGCGCTGTCCATAATCGAAGGTGATCCCATGGACTTCATCATACTGTGTTAAGGCTTGAATAAGACATGTCGTTGAGTCTTGTCCGCCACTGAATACGACCACGACCTTTGAAACTGATGCTGACATAAGATCCACTTTAGAGTGACACAAAAATAGGGCGTAAGTGTAACCCAGGTGCTAGGGCTTGAAAACTTTTTGCTGGCGTGTGGTGACGGGCATTCGGCTCTTGGCATCACTCTGTTAGCAGCGGTAAAAACTTGCAGCTGCAGCTAAAATCCTCTATAACTGCCGCCCCAGAAAAACGGAACGCTAGCATGAATTACCCAGTCAACGAAGTCTTTGAAACTATTCAAGGTGAAGGTGTCTTTACCGGAGTACCCGCCATTTTTGTGCGTTTACAGGGCTGCCCTGTAGGCTGTGCTTGGTGTGATACCAAACAGACTTGGGAGCTGCTTGAGGATAAGAAGGTGTCACCCGAACAAGTGATCACCGTCGATGGTTCTGTGGGTCGCTGGGCAAACCATACGGCGCAGAGTCTTATCGAGGCGTTCAATGCTAAGGGATACACGGCGCGCCATGTGGTGATCACAGGTGGTGAACCTTGTATGTACGATCTGCATGAATTAACTCACACGTTCCATGCTGCCGGCTTTGCCACTCAAATCGAGACCAGTGGCACCTTTGAGGTGAAGTGTGATGCTGATACCTGGGTGACTGTTTCGCCCAAGATCAATATGAAAGGGGGTTATAAGGTGTTAGCGCAGGCATTGACCCGCGCCAACGAGATAAAGCATCCGATAGCGACCGAACATCATATCGACGAACTCGATGAGTTACTCAAAGGGATTGATGTGTCAGCGAAAACTATTTGTTTGCAACCGATCAGCCAAAAACCAAGGGCGACGGAATTAGCCATGAAGGTGTGTATTGCTCGCAACTGGCGTTTATCGATTCAGACCCATAAGTACTTGAATATCGATTAATCGCCACCTAGCTCAACTGCATTGCTCTTTAATGCTCAGAAATAGTTTTAACGCTCCGAATGGGGCGTTTTTTTATGAGCAAAATCGATAGATTAAAGGCACTAAATTTAAGCGATAAATAATAAGTCCGAATTAGCTGGTGTGCTAGAAAGAAAACTTGGGGAATAACGTGAGATAAAGTGTGATATGAGAAAGAAGTGGTGGAGGGAGAAGGATTCGAACCTTCGAAGGCGGAGCCGTCAGATTTACAGTCTGATCCCTTTGGCCACTCGGGAACCCCTCCACATATTTTCTTCCGACTTTTAAGTTGCGCTTAAAAATCATCTTAAATCTTGGCCAGATTTAAGGGTAAAGCAAGTTTACAGCAGACTAACGATTGACGAACCACAGAAGATAAAAGTGGTGGAGGGAGAAGGATTCGAACCTTCGAAGGCGGAGCCGTCAGATTTACAGTCTGATCCCTTTGGCCACTCGGGAACCCCTCCACGAGTATCTTTTATAGCATCGCTAATTGTTAGTGCAAATGGTGGAGGGAGAAGGATTCGAACCTTCGAAGGCGGAGCCGTCAGATTTACAGTCTGATCCCTTTGGCCACTCGGGAACCCCTCCTCAATTGCGGCCGCCATAGTAGTCAGAAACCTTAGGCATGTAAAGTCTAAATATGAAAATTTTCCTAAAGTTCTTGTTCAACTGGTCGATTAACTGACAACGAGTTGTTTTAGCGATGTTTTTTTATGCAAATCGATGTTCCTTTAATCAATGAGGCCCAAATTGGCTCCCGCTTAAATGCGGCAATCGAACACAACAGGCGAGGTGAGTTTGCCCTGTTGCTGTCGCTATTGTCTGCTGACGCGAGGGACATGGCGCAGTTTCAATGGCAAAAAGAACTCGATACTGCCGAAAAACTACAACGTCAGTTTGAATTACCACCAAAACAAACGTTAGTGGCGGATTTATCCTCAGACAATCATATTATCGACAATAGCGCCGTGTTTATGCAGCAAGGGGCAAGAGCATTTCAATTGCAACAGGCCTTGCGACCGGAAGCGTTAGTGATCCGAGGTGGTGAACCCATCGCCATGGCCGAAGCCTTAAGTAACTGTGAGTTTACAACTCGCTTGCGTCAGCGTGGACAATTGCAATCTCCTCAAGTTGAAATCATGCACTTTGCTGATCAACTGGCGATCCAACGTAATTTGATCCCACGCTTAGCCAGTGCTTAATGCTACTGAGGCTATTTATTATCAAAGGTATTATTTCGGGTAATAAGCGTGAGCAATACCAGAGTCTCTCTCATCATCATTCCCTATAATTAGTCGTTAGTGATATTAATGTTGAGTCGCTTATGTTGAGTTTTTAACATGAGGCCATTAGAGAGGATAGCCCTATGAAAGGTATCATTGCAGGACAAACCCCCACAGTAAACGACACATGTACCGATTGCGGCAGCTTTGTTGACATCGGTGCTGTGATTGATGAACAAGATACTGTGCTTGAGTTACAGTTTACGGGTGGCGAGGCGGAAAATGAGGCGGCAAAGATGGTTGAGCGTGCCCAGACACGTTTTCGACACACGCAAGCGAGCGTTACTCGAGGTGAAACGGGTGTGACGCTCAAACTGGTATTTGATGTCAGTGTCGAAAAAATGATTTTCCAGTTAGAGAATGGTCTATAGCGCAACCCCTGTGATACAAGTCGAGGTTAATTTGTAATAAAGTGTGGCCGATGTTGCTGTTTTAAATGTAGATAGTGTAATCTGCATCAACGAAAATAAAGATAAATAGGCTCTATTAACACGCTTCTTTAGTGTGTTAGTCGCAGCAGTACCGTTTTACCCAACACGAAGTTTTGTAGGGATCAGAGTGAAGCGACGTCAGCATCAGCATTTATTAGAGTCTTTAGTGCATTCCACGGCTAAACAGCAGGGGGATTTTACTAAGACCGCAGAGTTAGCCACTGAGCTACTTTGCCAAAATTTAGCCGTTTCTCTGGTGTCGGTTTGGATTTTTTCCGCCGATCAATCGAGCCAATCCCTGGTGGCGCAATTTGGCGCTATGGCCCTACAAGACACTTACCGTCCTTCGCAGTTGCAGACGCTGCCACGCTATTTAGATGAACTCAAAAATCATCGCCATATTGATGCGAGTAATACGCTTATCGATCCGCGCTTGACTGAGTTAGTCGATAACTATTTTATCCCTCGGCAAATTTTATCTAGTCTCGAGATTGGCATTCGCATTAATGGCCATCTCGAAGGCGTGCTTTGCCTTGAGCGCGCGCAACTGACTCACCATTGGCACGACAGCGAAATTCACCTTGCCTGCCAAATGGCCGATCAATTGGCCCTCACGCTGGCCACCAAACATACCTATGACAAAGAAGAGCGCTTAAGCCTGTTTCGCTGTGCCACCGAGCAATCTCGTCAAATGACTATGTTGATTAACTTGCACACTGAAAAAGTGGAGTACGTTAACCAAGCCCATCAGGATATTAGCGGTATTTCGCGCAGCAGGAGCGTTGGCACTAATTTACGTGATTTAACTTTTTTCAAACAGCACAATGCGTTAGCTGAGCAGACCTTAGCAAAAATTTTCAGAGGTGAACTGGCAAAAGGTGAGGTGCAATTTAATCGTGCTGATGGTAGTCGTTATTGGCTGAAATATGTTGTGAGCCAATTTATCACCGATAGAGGCAATCATTACGCTTTAGTGTCGGGTGAAGAAAGTACGGATGAGCATAACTACAAAGCGGAGTTGGAACGTCTGGCGTGGCGTTGTAGCTTGACTGGACTTAACAATCGCAGTCACTTTAATCGAGTGCTCGAGCGAACAACACATGGGCTACTGTTGCTAGTCGATTTAGTCGCCTTTAAGCGTTTTAACGATACTTATGGTCATGAAAATGGCGACAGCCTGTTGATTGAGATTGGCCGGCGCTTAAAGCATTTTTCAGACATCAATAAAGCGACTGAAATCGCTCGTGTCGGTAGTGATGAGTTTGCGGTATTACTGACCGACGATAACGCAGTTTATGATCTGGACTATATCAGCACCCGCTTATACCAGCATTTAGCCATGCCGATATTAATTGGCCGTGAACAAGTGGAACCTAAACCCGCACTGGCCGTGGTTGATATTGCGTCGGTGGCAAATTTATTTGCACCACTGACCTGCGCCGATATTGCAGTGCAATATGCGAAGAAGAAAAAGGGCACAGCAATTCAAGTCTTTAACAGTACATTGCTGAGTGCGTTTAAGGAAGATGCGCAAATTGAACGCGATTTGCATAGTGCTATTCGCGGTCGACAATTTGAGCTTTATTACCAGCCCTTAAGAGATCTCGAACAGCAAACTTATATCGGTGCCGAAGCGCTTATTCGTTGGCATCATCCCAAAAGAGGCGTGCTATATCCCGGCGCGTTTATTGATATTGCCGAGCAATCGGGGATGATCAATGCGATAGGCAGTTGGGTATTAGAGGCGGCCTGTCGGCAATTGAATATTTGGCAGCATCACAATGCCGATCTTAGCATGCATGTTAATGTGTCTGCGCGGCAGTTTTTTAGTGGTAATTTGTATGAACAAGTATGGCAACTCTTGACCCGTTATCGTTTAAAGCCCAAAACCTTAATTTTGGAAATTACAGAGACGGAACTCATGGGCGATATTCGCCATGCGACCTTATTGTGTCAGGAGTTGGCTGAACTGGGGGTAGGCTTAGCTATCGATGATTTTGGGACGGGTTACAGCTCGATGCGCTACCTTAAACAGTTTCCTATCAGTAAGTTAAAAATCGATCGCTCGTTTATTTCAGATTTGACGATTAGCCGCGAAAGCCAAGAAATCGTCTCGGCCATTATTGCGATGGCGAGTGCGCTCAATATTTCCTTGACCGCAGAAGGGGTAGAAACCGTTGAGCAGGAGGCGTTTTTAGCCAAGAGTTTGTGTCATCAGGCACAGGGATATTTATACAGTCCAGCCCTGCGAGAACCCGAGTTTGCGCAGTTTTTGCTGGCCGCGAAACAATCGAGTTTTATCGCCCACTAAACCAGATGTTCGTATTGATGTGATGAAAAAATAAAGGCAATCAATTGATTGCCTTTATTTTATGAGTCGATACTGTCATCAACAACTATCGTGTTAAGCAGCACTGTTTAAATTTCTTACCACTCTGGCAAATACAGGGATCGTTGCGCCCAGGGCGTTTGGCCTGCATTTGTTGTCCTTGGGTATAGTACCAACGGCCCTGTTCAAATATAAACTCAGATCGTTCATAGATTGCATCAATCTCACCCGCGAGTTTATACCAAGCTTTGAAGGTCACATTGCCGCGTTGAGTACCATCGGGATAGATTTTTTCATTCGCAGCTAAGACCTCAAGCCCTAACCAATGTGGATGTGGGCCTTGCTGTAGTTGTTCGAAGGTTAAGCCATCGAGAAAGTCTACATGGTGAGTTTTAATAATGTAATCAAAATTTTTCAACACAAATGCGCAGTAGCGTGAACGCATTAGTTGTTCAGGACTGGTGGCCACTTGAGTCCCTGAATCAACATTAAGGTGCAAAGTTTCACAACAGTGCTGATAAGGTTTTTGGCTGCCACAGGGACAATAGGCTTCTGGTGTCATGAGTGTAACTTGCTAAATAATAAAGATTATTACTTTGGTTTTTTACTGTCAGGTAACGGCGGAAACTGACGGCCATAGTAAAGATTTGGCACAGGCTTCGCATTCAAATAAAAACTAGGCTCGGCTCGATTGTTCATATCAAGGGTGACATTCCAGCGGTGCTGGGTGTCTTTTTGTGTGCCAATGACGAACTTGCCTGCAAATTCACTCACGGGTTCGCCAGTCTCTTCGGCGGGATAAAAACGCACTAAATAATAGCCAGTGTCGAACGCGCTGTTGCCTGATAATTTGCGGTTTAGCACCCGAAAGTCGATATCGATACGGGCCTTTTTGGTTCGGATTTTATCAAAAAAGCGTTGATAAATGGCGACAATATTATCACGGCCGTAATAAATTTCTTTACTTTGACTTTCTGACAGATAACTTGCGTCTTTAGCATAAATCTCGGCAGTGACGTCGTGATTAAGTTCATTAAATGCTTGAGTAAACAAAGGATAATTCGCATTTATCAATTGATCTGTTGTCATGCTGGTCTTGGCTTTTGAGGGGGTCGCAAAACTCGGCAGCGACAATAGGCATATCAGGGCTAGCAGCAAAAATCTCATTACATTATTCTAATCAAGCATTCATGGCGCCACTATAATGGAGGCGCCCGCTGAACTAAAGGGGTGAATGTTTACAAAGTGTGTTTCTGTTGTAAAAGTGCACACTGAGTGTGAAGAGTGGAGGAGCTTGCCATGCTGGATAATGAATCGGCACTATTTTTTGAAGAAATGGCGGGAGTTGTGCCACTTAAAGGTGATGTCAAGGTGGTGAATTTACAACCTAAGGCATTAACGGATGAGCAAATTCAGCGCCGTGATGCGCTGCAACGTGAGGCTTATTTAGCTTGTATGCCGCTGGATTTAAGCTTGATCCCGATTATGGCACCCGATGATATAGCCAGTTTTAAGCGTGAAGGGGTTCAGGGGGCTGTTTTTAAGCGCTTAAGGCTGGGGCAGTACAGTATTAAAATGGAGTTAGATGTGCATGCCTACCGTTTGAGTCAGGCCAGAGATGCGTTACTCAATTATTTGTTAGCGGCGCAGGCCCATGGGGAACGTTGTGTGATGCTCATTCATGGTAAAGGCCATAACAGTAAACCCGTGGCTGGATTGCTTAAATCAGCGGTATGTCACTGGTTATCTCAGCTTGATATGGTACTTGCCTACCATTCTGCGAAAACCGAGCAGGGCGGCACGGGCGCCTTATATGTGATGTTGACTAAATCCGAGCAGCTTAAGATTGAGAATAAAGAAGCAAATCGTAAGGGAATGGGTTGGCGTTAATGGATTTGCGAACGCATTGATTTCTCTGATTGTCGCGAGCGTTAGACCTTAATACTGGAGCTTAAAAAAATGCCCAACATTGTTGGGCATTTTTATCGGTTTAGTTTAAGGCGTGGATATGACTCGCACTTGAGGGTTAATTACCAGCCACATTGACGATTCGCAGCTTTGTTCTGCTCATCAAGCCAGATTTTAAGCGGCGCAAAATAATCGAGTACTGCGCTCGCATCCATCATTTCCGTTCCTGTGACTTCTTTTAAGGCAACGGGCCAAGGTTGGCTTGCGCCAAGTGCTAACATTTTATTGAGTTTTTCTCCTGCCGCTTGATTGCCGTAAATACTGCATCGATGCACTGGGCCCTTGTCTCCAGCCGTTTCACACAGTGCCTTATGGAACTGGAATTGCAGAATATGTGCGAGGAAATAGCGGGTATAAGGCACATTACCGGGTACATGGTATTTTGCACCTGGGTCAAAATCGGCTTCGCTGCGATCAGTCGGGGCCTTAACGCCTTGGTATTTTTCTCTTAATTCCCACCAGGCTTGGTTATATTGCGCAGGGGTAATTTCGCCACTAAATACCTTCCAACGCCACTGGTCGATCATCAAACCAAAGGGCAGGAAGGCGATTTTATCCAATGCCTGCTTAAGCAATAACCCAATATCCTTAGAGGCATCGGGCACGTCTTCGAGCAAGCCAATCTGTTTTAGATAGCTCGGGGTGATAGATAGCGCAATCGTGTCACCAATGGCCTCATGGAAACCATCATTGGCACTGTTTTTAAACAGGAAAGGCTGCTGTTTATAGGCACGTTGATAGAAGTTGTGTCCAAGTTCGTGGTGAATGACGGTGAAGTCTTCAGCGGTTTTCTGGATACACATCTTGATGCGGATATCATCGAGGTTATCCAGATCCCACGCGGAAGCGTGACACACTACGTCGCGATCTTTGGGTTGTAAGAATAAAGAGCGGCTCCAAAAACTTTCTGGCAGCGGCGCAAAGCCCAAAGAGGTGAAAAAGCTTTCGGCTTGTTTCACCATTTTCTGCTCATCGTAGCCTTTCTGCTCAAGTAGCTCGGTCACATCATAGCCTGGATCGGCATCATTCGGGGCGACGAGATCGTACACATTCCCCCATTGCTGCGCCCACATATTCCCTAGCAAATGTGCCGGAATCGGGCCTGTTTTCGGCGCAATGGCATCACCGTATTCGTTATTCAGCTCGCCGCGAACATAACAATGCAGGGATTCGTAGAGGGGTTTAACTTGTCCCCATAAACGGTCTAATTCCTGTGAAAATTCATCGGGTTTCATATCGTATTGGCTGCGCCACAACTCGGACAGATTCGCGTAGCCTAAGTCTTTTGCGCCTTCGTTAGCGAGTTCAACTTCACGTTGAAATAGCGGACGCATTGGTTTTGCAATTTCACGCCAGCCTTTCCACGCTTCAAGTAATTTAGCTGGATCCCGCGATTCCGCCATCAGGGTAGACAGTTCAGGTTGCGTCATACATTTGCCATCGGCGAAGCAATATTTGCCTTTACCGTAGAGCCCATTGAGTTCGGAGCTAATTTGCGCTAGCTCAGCATTTTTGGCGGGATCCAGCGGCGCCGGTAACACAAGTGCACTGCGCAGAATATTCAGTTTGCGCGCATTGGCGGGATCGAGTTCCACATTGGCATACTTTGCGGCTTCAGTGGCAAACTTAACGGAAGCGGCGCTGACTTTTTCACCCACGGCGGCCGATAATGCTGCGGTATCTTCGGTAATAAAGTTGCTGTAAATCCATTCGGCACGATTCGCTTCGATGGATAACTGCGCCATTTGCGCTTCCGCATCTTGTATAAAGGCAATGGCCTGGGCTTTATCGGGCGCATTTTTGTTAGCTGTAGTAGCATCGGCCTTGCTTTGTGCATCATTACAGGCGCTTAAGCCTAAGGTTAGCGCAATGGTGAGCGCGAGTGTCGTGGGATGATTTAATCGAATAGTCATGTATTGCAATCCGCTGTTGTTTTTGTGTTGCACATTCTACCTAAGTGGATTGTATTTTGAATAAAACTTGATGGCTTTTGGCTCTTTTTTGCAATCACTGTGATTGGCTTGTTAAGCCTCGTTGTTGTGACGCAGCTTATTTGGTCATTTTTCGTTTGACAATGACCATACCAATGTTTAATTTAAACGAGTGTTTTAAATTAATTCAAGGTCACGGAATGGCAAGTCGATCTGATACAAAAACAAGAATACTTGATGCTGCAGAGAAACTCTTTGCCGAAAGAGGTTTTTCTGAGACGTCATTACGACTTATCACTAGCAAGGCAGAGGTCAATTTAGCGTCGGTGAATTATCACTTTGGCTCTAAAAAAGAGTTAATCCGTGCAGTGTTAGCCCGCTATTTAGACGTTTTTATGCCCGCAGCATCGACGGCTATAAAACGTTTACATACTGCATCCTCTCAGGCTTCGCTAGAGGATATTTTATCGGCGTTAGTCGATCCGTTATTGGATTTAAATGACTTGCGCACGGAAGGTACCACGATTTTCCTACAGCTACTTGGACGAGGCTATATCGAAAGCCAAGGGCATCTGCGCTGGTTTATCACCACCCACTATGGACAACATCTAGATACCTTTGTGAAGGCGGTGTCGGCAAGTGCTCCCCATATACCTCCTGCTGAAATGTTTTGGCGCTTACACTTCACCCTCGGCACAATCGTTTTCACTATGGCATCCGCTGATGCGTTAAACGATATTGCTGCGGCTGAATTTGGTGAGCACAACGATATTGAAGCCGTGATCCGTAAAGTGATCCCCTACATGGCCGCGGGCGTATCAGTTCCCGTAGCTTCTTAATAAAAAGGTCTTGATTATGTTGACGATTATAATTATTGCCCTGATAGCTGTTATTGCGCTGTTTGCAGTAAAAAGCCTCAGAATGCAATTTATCACCCAGCCAGTTTTCCATTTTTTCAAAAAAGTGTTACCGCCATTATCCGATACTGAGCGCGAAGCGATGGAAGCGGGCGATGTATGGTGGGAAGGGGAATTATTCCGCGGTAACCCGAACTGGAACACGCTGCACAGCTACGGCAAGCCAACGCTGACGGCAGAAGAGAAGGACTTTATTGATAATCAGGTCATGACGGCCCTGACAATGATCGATGATTTTGACATTGTCCATAATCGTAAAGATTTGCCGCCAGAGCTGTGGGATTATTTCAAAAAAGAAGGCTTCTTTGCGCTGATCATTCCGAAAAAATTTGGTGGTAAAGCGTTTTCGGCTTATGCCAATTCGACGATTGTGAGCAAGTTAGCTAGTCGTAGCGTGAGTGCTGCGGTAACTGTGATGGTACCTAACTCATTAGGCCCTGGTGAATTATTAACTCACTATGGCACTGAAGAGCAAAAGGAACGTTGGTTACCTGCATTAGCGAAAGGCGATGAAATACCTTGCTTTGCGTTAACAGGCCCAGAAGCAGGCAGTGACGCGGGCGCAATCCCAGATGTGGGCATTGTGTGCCGTGGTGAGTTTAACGGCGAAGAGGTATTAGGCCTTAAATTAACCTGGAATAAGCGTTATATCACCTTAGCACCTGTTGCAACGGTATTGGGTTTAGCCTTCCAGATGCGCGATCCTGACGGTCTATTAGGTGATAAAAAGAATCTTGGTATTACCTGCGCGTTGATCCCAACGGATCATCCTGGTGTGGTGATTGGTCGTCGTCATAATCCACTTAATATGGCCTTTATGAATGGTACAACCCAGGGCGATGAAGTGTTTATTCCGCTCGATTGGATCATTGGCGGTCCAGAATTTGCGGGCAGAGGCTGGCGCATGCTGGTTGAATGTTTATCAGCGGGTCGCGGTATTTCTCTGCCAGCGCTGGCAACTGCTTCAGGCCATATGGCAACCAAAACCACCACAGCCTACAGTTATGTGCGCCACCAATTTGGCATGGCGATTGGTCAGTTTGAAGGGGTGCAAGAAGCCCTTGCTCGTATTATTGCCAATACCTACCAGTTAGAAGCTGCACGTCGTTTAACCACCACAGGCATTGACCTTAAAGTCAAACCCTCAGTGGTGACGGCTATTGCGAAGTTCCACATGACCGAACTTGGCCGAGCTGTTATGAATGATGCGATGGATATTCAGTCGGGTAAGGGGATCCAATTAGGACCTAAAAACTACCTCGGCCATCCTTATATGTCGAATCCAATTTCGATCACCGTAGAAGGCGCGAATATTCTTACCCGCTCGTTAATGATCTTTGGTCAAGGCGCAACCCGTTGTCATCCTTATGTTCTGGCCGAAATGGAAGCGGCAGCAATGGAAAATCTGCACGAGGCACTTGCGCGTTTTGACTCGTTGTTGATGGGGCATATGGGGTATGCGACGCGTAACGCGTTCAGTGCATTATTTAGCGCCTTAACTGCGAGCCGTTTTGGTAGCGCCCCCGTAAGTGGCGAAACCAAACAGTACTACAAAGATATGTCGCGTTTGTCTTCGGCGCTGGCCTTTATGACGGACATTTCAATGTTGATTATGGGCGGCGATTTAAAACGCAAGGAAATGTTGTCTGCACGGATGGGCGATGTATTGAGTCAGTTGTACTTAGGCTCTGCAACGCTAAAACTATTTGAAGACAATGGTCGCCAACAGGATGATTTACCTGCGGTACGTTATGTAATGGCTAATCGCTTGCACTTAGCGGCGAAAGCACTAGAGGATGTGATCCGCAACTTCCCCAATCGTCCAGTTGCTTGGTTATTGCGAGCACTCATTTTCCCGATCGGCAATCATTTTAATGCGCCGAGCGATAAAATGGCGACTGAGCTTGTCTCTGGCATGTTAAAACCGAGTCCTGCCCGTGAGCGCATTACCTTCCTTTGTCCTGAGTTTGAAGGCGATGTGGGTGGTATTGCTGAAGTAGAACAAGCGTTTGTAGCACAGTATGCCTGTAAAGAGATTTACAAAAAGCTCAAAAAAGCACAGCGCAGCGGTGAGTTACCTGCAAAAGTACCAAACTTGGTTCTATTTGCTAAAGCGTTAGAGCAGGGCACGATTAATAGCGAAGAACATCAAACACTATTGCATGCGGATAAGTTACGTTTAGCCGCCATCAATGTGAATGATTTTGAAGCCTTATAATCTGATTTGTTAGCACGACTACAATAGTTTCTCACCGTTACAAGAGATAAAAAACCACCTCAACTGAGGTGGTTTTTGTTTTTAAGTTTAATGACTTTTAGCCTAACTTTTCGTCTAGCGAAAACCAATCAGCAAAGATTAAGCGACGATTAGCACTTTACAAGTGTTAGTGCCACCGATGGTTTCCATCGCATCACCTTTGGTCATTAACACTAAGTCACCGCTGTGTAAGTAACCCGCTTTGGTTAATGATTCCAATGCTTTTTGCGCGAGCTCATCGGCTGGATAGATCGTTGAGTCGAAGTAAATCGGTAATACACCACGGTACAGAGCCATCTTCGCCAGTGTTGTGTCATGGCGAGATAGGCCAAGGATTGGTAAAGATGAACTGATACGCGACATCAGTTTAGGTGTTGCACCTGATTCTGTTAAAGCAATAATCGCTTTAACACCTTCTAGGTGGTTTGCCGCATACATAGTCGATAGGGCGATGGTTTCTTCAACTGAGGTGAAACGTGCATCCAATCTGTGTTTAGATACTTTCACACTTGGGTGAGATTCTGCACCAACACACACATTCGCCATTGCTTTAACCGTTTCTTCAGGGAAGTCACCGGCAGCGGTTTCGGCTGATAACATCACGGCGTCTGTACCATCAAGCACGGCGTTTGCCACGTCCATCACTTCTGCACGGGTTGGCATTGGGCTTGAGATCATTGACTCCATCATTTGGGTCGCAGTGATGACGATTTTATTGAGCTGACGTGAACGGGCGATGAGTTTCTTTTGCACTGCCACAAGTGCAGCATCACCAATCTCAACCCCTAAATCTCCACGGGCAACCATGACAACGTCAGAGGCTAAAATCACATCATCCATTGCTTCATCGCTAGCAACGGCTTCTGCACGTTCAACTTTCGCGACGATCAGTGCATTGCTACCAGCCTGCTGTGCTAAAGAACGTGCGTATTCTAAATCGGCACCGCTACGTGGGAAGGAAACGGCTAGATAATCCACTTGGATCATCGCTGCGGTGAGAATGTCAGCCTTGTCTTTTTCGGTCAGTGCCGCAGCGGACAAACCACCACCTTGCTTGTTGATCCCTTTATTGTTTGATAAAGGACCAGCAACCGTTACCGTCGTATGGACTTTACGACCTTCGACGCGCTCAACACGTAGTTGGACTCGGCCGTCATCGAGCATCAGGATGTCGCCAACATTCACATCATCAGGTAATTGCTTATAGTCGATACCGACTTGATTCTCATCGCCTTCACCTTTGGGGAGTTCAGCATCAAGAATATAAGCTTGGCCTAATTTCAGTTGGACTTTCTTGTTGTCTTTAAAGGTAGAGACACGGATTTTAGGACCTTGTAGGTCACCTAAAATCGCTACATGTACACCTAATTCTTTTGCAATTTCGCGAGCTTGAGTCGCGCGTTTGAGATGATCTTCGGGGGAGCCGTGGGAGAAGTTAAGACGAACAACGTTTGCACCTGCCGCGATAATGCGGCGTAAGTTATCGTCACGGTCAGTGGCGGGGCCCAGGGTGGTGACGATTTTGGTTCTGCGGAACATAAGATACTCCGTTAAAGTTAAAAAAATCTTGTGACTATATTAGCATGCAATTCCAAATTATGTAGTAAAGTTACAATCAAATTGATCTGAAGTTATGTTTTAAAATTGTGAGGTATCGCTGAAATTTGCTTTAAAAAAGGCTAGACGTAGGGTTTGCGCTAGCCTTTTTAAAGATAGGAAGTGAATTACAGTATCGGATCTTTATTGATACGAGACTCTTTCAACACTTCTTTTACCCGTTTTAAATTATCACGGAAACGAGGGCCGCGGCGTAGGGTAAAACCCGTCGCCAATACATCTATAGTCACCAATTGCGCTAAACGCGAGGCCATAGGTAAATACATATCTGTATCCTCTGGCACCTCCATCGTCACAGGCAGTGTACATTCCATCGATAACGGCGAGTTACGAGCCGTAATACCAATAACGGCAGCGCCGTTTTCTCTTGCTAAACGTGCTATTTCAATCAATGACTTAGTGCGGCCTGTGTGGGAAATTAAAACCACAACATCGCCTTCATTGCTGTTGATACAACTCATGCGTTGCATCAGAACATCGTCAAAACAGATGACAGGCACATTAAAACGGAAAAATTTATTTTGTGCGTCATGGGCGACTGAGGCTGATGCCCCTAAGCCAAAGAATGAAATTGTCTTGGCCTGAGTCAGAATATCAACGGCTTTATTGATGGCCGCTACGTCTAAACTTTGACGGGCAGTATCTAAAGAAGCCATTGAAGATTCGAATATTTTTGTTGTGTATGACTCGGGAGAATCATCTTCTTCCACATGGCGACTCACATAAGGCGTGCCGTTTGCGAGACTTTGTGCCAGATGTAACTTAAAATCAGGAAAGCCTTTAGTATCTAAGCGGCGACAGAAACGGTTCACAGTAGGTTCACTGACATCTGCCATCTTAGCGAGTGTGGCGATACTGGAGTGAATAGCTGTTTGCGGAGAGGCTAAGATGACCTCTGCAACCTTGCGTTCTGACTTACTAAAATGGGTGAGGCTTTTTTGAACCTTTTCTAGGGTATTCATACGCGTATGTCCGCTAAATTGAGTATGTAATTTTATTTTTTTTTGTTTAGTGCCACAGATCAGCTTGACGATCCCACTAATCAAGATTGCTTAAGTAAGTTTTACGTCGGTTTTTGAAATAAGAATTTACTATCATCAGTAATTTAAGCACAAAAATCATATCAGATTTATGCCTTAGGTGCCTAGTTAGCTAGAATGTTAATATTGATAAAAAGAGATGCATTTAACAAATTCTGTTGTTATATTACAACAAAAGTGTGGATTCCTTCATTAGCATGAAGGGACACGACATACAAAGGAGAGCGTAACGCAATGGGCAAAACATCATCAGGCGCCAAAGCTTGTGACTTCGTACTCTTTGGTACTAAAGGCGACTTGGCAAGACGCAAGTTGTTACCTTCTTTATACCAGTTAGATAAGGCTGAACTTCTCGACAAAGATACTAAGGTGATCGGTGTCGCAAAAGATGAATTTAGTCAGGATGAGTTTAGAGAGCTAGTCATTCTTGCGTTAAACACCTTCGTCAAAGAACCCCTCTGCGAAGAAACGCTTAACCGATTCGTGTCCCGTTGTCATTATGTCGGCACTAATTTTACTGATTCAGCAGGTTACAGCGCCTTCCATGAATTGCTCAAACCAGAAGAGCGCGTCATGGTCAGTTACTTTGCCACCCCACCGTCGATTTTTGGGGATATCTGCCGCTGTTTACATGAACAAAATCTGATCCACAGCGACTCGCGCGTCGTTCTCGAAAAACCCATTGGCTCTGATCTCGCATCTTCCCGTGTGATTAACGATCAAGTTTCTGCCTACTTTAAAGAAAGCCAAGTCTACCGTATCGACCATTATCTCGGTAAAGAGACAGTTCAAAACTTAATTGCGCTGCGTTTTGCTAACTCCTTATTTGCCTCTAAATGGGATAACCGGACCATTGACCATGTCCAGATCACGGTTGCCGAAGAAGTGGGTATCGAAGGCCGTTGGGGTTACTTCGATAAAGCTGGTCAAATGCGAGATATGATCCAAAACCACTTACTGCAAGTGTTGACGCTGGTTGCGATGGATCCCCCTGTTAACTTAGATGCTGACAGTATCCGCGATGAAAAGGTGAAAGTACTGAAGTCGCTGCGGCCGATTAATGCTGACAATGTCTATGAAAACACCGTCCGTGGTCAGTACAGTGCGGGCTTCCTCAAGGGCAGTCCAGTGCCTGGTTATTTAGAGGAAGAAGGGGCGAACGTACACTCGCATACTGAAACCTTTGTGGCGCTGCGTGTCGATATTGATAACTGGCGTTGGGCTGGCGTGCCGTTTTATCTGCGCAGCGGTAAGCGCATGCCGTTTAAGAGTTCTGAAATTGTGGTGTATTTTAAAAATCCACCGCATAACTTGTATCGCTCTAGCTACCGTAACTTGCCACCTAACAAGTTAACCATCCGTCTGCAACCACACGAAGGGGTTGAGATCCAGATGATGAACAAGGTGCCAGGGTTAGAGCAAAAACAACGTTTGCAAACCACCAAACTCGACTTGAGTTTCTCTGATACTTTCAAAAACGAGCGCATTGCCGATGCCTACGAGCGTTTATTGCTTGAAGCCATGCTCGGTAATCAAGCCTTGTTCGTTCGCCGAGACGAAGTGGAGCAAGCTTGGACATGGGTTGATGGCATCATCCAAGCATGGGAACAGAGCAATGAAAAACCGAAACCTTATCCTGCGGGCACTTGGGGCCCCGTGGCTTCCGTCGCGCTGATCACCAAAGACGGTCGTTCGTGGGATGAATAGGGGGCTTTGATGATTAAAGAAACCGTATTTAAATCCTTTGATACACCTGCTGCGCTCGAGCAACAGTTAGCGAATAAGATCGCTAGCCAGTTACAAGAGGCGGTGGATGCCCGTGGTAAGGCGAGTTTAGTGGTCTCTGGCGGCTCAACGCCGCTGAAACTGTTTGAGCTACTTAGCATGAAATCTATCGACTGGAGTGATGTTTACATTACGCTTGCCGATGAGCGTTGGGTCGATGTCGAAGATAGCGCCTCTAACGAACGTTTAGTGCGCGAGCATTTATTGCAAAACCGCGCGGCCAATGCCAAGTTCCGTGGATTGAAGAATATGTTTTCCACCGCCGAAGCGGGCGCAGATATGACCGCCGAGTTGCTGTCTAACTTCCCGCGTCCCTTCGATGTGGTGGTGCTCGGGATGGGCAACGATGGTCACACTTGCTCATGGTTCCCTTGCAGTGCTGAGTTAAACGATGCCTTAACTACTCAAGCTTTGTGCGTGGCAACCAATCCCACCACGGCGCCCCATGGTCGGATCACATTATCTAAGAATGCGATCCTCAATAGCCGTCAGATTTATCTGCATTTGGTTGGGGAACAGAAATTATCCGTATATCGTCAAGCCTTAGAAAATGATGATGTTAATGCTATGCCTATCAGAGCCGTATTAGCGCAGCGTAAAACGCCCGTTGACGTGTTCTGGAGCGCTTAAGGAGTCACTCTCATGCACTCAGTCGTTCAATCTGTTACCGACAGAATTATTGCCCGTAGCAAAGCATCACGTGAAGCATACCTTGCTGCATTAAACGATGCCCGTAACCATGGCGTACACCGTAGCTCGTTAAGCTGCGGTAACTTAGCCCATGGTTTTGCGGCTTGTAACCCCGATGATAAAAACGCATTACGTCAATTGACGAAGGCCAATATCGGGATTATTACTGCATTCAACGATATGTTGTCAGCACATCAACCCTATGAAACGTATCCTGATTTGCTGAAAAAGGCCTGTCAGGAAGTGGGTAGTGTTGCGCAGGTGGCTGGTGGTGTTCCCGCCATGTGTGACGGCGTGACTCAAGGGCAACCTGGGATGGAGCTGAGCTTACTGAGTCGTGAAGTGATTGCCATGGCAACCGCGGTTGGCTTATCCCACAATATGTTCGATGGCGCCTTACTCCTTGGTATTTGCGACAAAATCGTGCCCGGTTTATTGATTGGTGCGTTAAGTTTTGGCCATTTACCTATGCTGTTTGTGCCAGCAGGCCCGATGAAATCGGGTATTCCTAACAAGGAAAAAGCCCGTATTCGTCAGCAATTTGCCCAAGGTAAGGTCGATAGAGCACAGCTACTCGAAGCGGAAGCCCAGTCTTACCACAGTGCGGGTACTTGTACCTTTTATGGTACGGCTAACTCGAACCAACTGATGCTTGAAGTCATGGGCCTACAATTGCCTGGTTCATCTTTTGTGAATCCTGACGATCCGCTGCGTGAAGCCTTAAACAAAATGGCGGCTAAGCAAGTTTGTCGCTTAACCGAACTGGGCACTCAGTACACGCCTATTGGTGAAGTCGTTAACGAAAAATCGATAGTGAACGGCATTGTTGCATTGCTGGCGACCGGTGGTTCAACAAACTTAACCATGCATATCGTGGCGGCGGCGCGTGCAGCGGGCATTATCGTCAACTGGGATGACTTTTCTGAATTATCCGATGCGGTGCCATTGCTGGCCCGTGTTTATCCAAACGGTCACGCGGACATTAACCATTTCCACGCCGCGGGCGGGATGGCTTTCCTTATCAAGGAATTACTCGATGCGGGCTTACTGCACGAGGATGTCAACACAGTTGCAGGTTTTGGTCTACGTCGTTACACCCAAGAGCCCAAATTACTCGATGGCGAGCTGCGCTGGGTCGATGGTCCAACCGTCAGCTTAGATACCGAAGTATTAACCTCTGTCGCTACCCCTTTCCAAAACAACGGTGGTTTAAAGCTGCTCAAGGGTAACTTAGGCCGTGCAGTGATTAAAGTGTCTGCCGTTCAACCGCAGCACCGTGTGGTGGAAGCGCCCGCTGTGGTGATTGACGATCAAAACAAGCTCGATGCGTTATTTAAATCCGGCGCATTAGACCGAGATTGTGTGGTGGTGGTGAAAGGCCAAGGGCCGAAAGCCAACGGTATGCCAGAGCTGCATAAACTAACGCCGCTGCTAGGTTCACTACAGGATAAAGGCTTTAAAGTGGCGCTGATGACCGACGGTCGTATGTCGGGCGCATCGGGCAAAGTACCGGCGGCAATTCATTTAACCCCAGAAGCGATTGATGGTGGGTTAATTGCCAAGGTACAAGATGGCGATTTAATTCGTGTTGATGCGCTGACTGGCGAGCTGAGTTTATTAGTCTCAGACACCGTGCTTGCAGCCAGAACTGCCGCTGAAATTGATTTACGCCATTCTCGTTATGGCATGGGTCGTGAGTTATTTGGGGCACTGCGTTCAAACTTAAGCAGTCCAGAAACCGGTGCGCGTAGTACTAGCGCCATCGATGAACTTTACTAATACAAAGGAAGAATAACGCAATGCTTGAGAATAACTGGTCATTACAACCACAAGATATTTTTAAACGCAGCCCTATTGTTCCTGTTATGGTGATTAACAAGATTGAACATGCGGTGCCGTTAGCCAAAGCACTGGTCGCCGGTGGGATTAGCGTGTTAGAAGTGACATTACGCACGCCGTGTGCTCTTGAAGCGATCACCAAAATCGCTAAGGAAGTACCAGAGGCGCTAGTCGGCGCTGGGACTATTTTAAATGAAGCCCAGCTTGAGCAAGCGATTGCCGCTGGCGCGCAATTTATTATCACCCCTGGTGCAACAGTTGAACTGCTCAAAGCGGGGATGCAAGGCCCGGTGCCGTTAATTCCTGGCGTTGCCAGTATTTCCGAAGTGATGACGGGTATGGCGCTTGGTTACACCCACTTTAAATTCTTCCCTGCTGAAGCGTCTGGTGGAGTGGATGCACTCAAGGCTTTCTCTGGCCCATTAGCCGATATCCGCTTCTGCCCGACAGGTGGTATTACCCCGAGCAGCTATAAAGATTACCTAGCGCTTAAAAATGTGGATTGTATTGGTGGCAGTTGGATTGCGCCTACTGATGCGATGGAGCAGGGCGATTGGGATCGTATCACTCAGCTCTGTAAAGAGGCGATTGGCGGACTTTAATCCGCTATTGCACGGATTAATTTGTGAATAAAAAACCACCTTTGCGGTGGTTTTTTAATACTAAATCAAAAGGCTACATTTCTTTACTCAACTCCACGTTTGAGCCAGCCTTAGGGCTAAAGAGTTGTTGATAGAGCCGTCCGGCAAACTCGTCCGTCATCCCTGAAATATAATCGGCTAAGACTCTGTGGCTGTTTAGACCCTGTTGCTCGCTTGCGCGCCAACGCTCTTGAGTGTTAAGCGGTAACAGGCGCTCGGGATCGGAGGCAAATGCTTCAAATAACCCCATCACAATTTGTTGCCCTTTGTATTCGAGCATTTGGATCTCGGGTTTACGGATAACATATTTATACACTAGCTGTTTTAACACATTGAGCGCATGGGCAAAGTCGGGTTCAAGGCTGGCATTAAACCGCAGCAACGGTTCCTCGAAAGCCGGATCGTCATTGATGATAATGGCGGTGACAAAGCCATTCACTAAAGTACCTATGGCATCTTTTCGCAGATGATGCTCGTGGGAGAACAGTTTAGTACCGATATCGGTCAATTCTTGGCGGATCCAGAGATCATTACTGTGCTCAAATGTTGGCGCCACATCTTGCTGCCATTGTGATGCCGTTACTATCCCCATGACGATGGCATCTTCAAGATCATGTACTGCATAGGCAATATCGTCCGCCAGCTCCATGATGGAACAATCGAAGGATTTATATTGGGTACGCAGGTGCGGGTAGTTGGGCTGAACACTTGGTTGGACTGAGGTAAAGCGAGTTCTATCTGCCGCAGATAATGGCTCAAGCACCCAGTCGAAGATGTCATTATCATCGTCGAATATGCCTTTAACAGGCGGCCATTGTGACGGTTTAAGCTGTCTGTGGTTGGTGATTTCAGGATGATTGCCTGCGACAAACAAGTGCGATTGTGGTGCGGGATATTTTAAAATCCCTAACATGGTTCTGCGGCACAGATTCATCCCAAAATCTAAGGTGTAGGGCTCGAGTTTAGAGAGAATACGAAATGTCTGGCCATTGCCTTCAAAGCCTCCGTGGTGGCGCATCATATAGTTAAGGGCAACTTCACCACCATGACCAAAGGGCGGATGGCCAATATCATGGGCAAGGCATAAGGATTCCAGCAAACTCATTGAGTCTAATAAGGGCTTATGCTCGGGATATTTACGGCTCAGCTGAGCGGCGATCCCCGTGCCGATTTGTGAGACTTCTAATGAGTGGGTTAAGCGCGTGCGATAGAAGTCATTCATCCCCACACCAAGCACTTGGGTTTTTGCTTGCAGGCGACGAAATGCAGCAGAGTGGAGGATCCGCGCCCTGTCCCTTTGGTATGGGCTGCGATGATCATTACGTCTTTGTTTATCTTCACCATGGCGGCGTTCTTGCCAAACACTTGAGGTCATATGCATTCCTAGCGGGAGTGGTACATCAGAGCATCTTGTTTATTTCGTCTAAATTCAAGGTAAAACTGGGCACAAAGCAATCCATAAAATATTTCACTGCAGGGTTAGGGTTGGACTCGAGCATGGCTTCGAGGCGTTTTCGTGCGGTGTTAAATTCAGTATTGCCAGCGCGATTTTCCTCTAAACACTTCAGGTAAGCACACAGGGTATCGGCTGATTTAACTATGGCTTTGTAGATTGGATCGGCGTTATCGCTGATAAACAGGCTGCGATAATCCTCTTTAAATTCATCAGGTACCATATCGAGCATGCGCTGCTCGGCAATGGCTTCAATTTTTTTATACTCAGCTTCAATTTCTTTATTGAAATACTTCACCGGAGTGGGTAGATCGCCAGTTAAGATCTCACTGGCATCATGGAATATAGCCAAACTGGTTGCTTGATGGGCATCGAGAGTCGTGCCAAATTTCTTATTACTGATGATGACTAAGGCGTGTGCCACCATGGCGACTTGCAGAGAGTGTTCCTGAACGTTTTCGGTGCGCACGTTGTACATTAAAGGCCAGCGCTGGATAAGTTTCATTCTGGCAAGGTGGGCAAATAAATGACTCATAAGGCTCCTTTAAATGAAGGCTAAAAGGCGCGTCACTCGACTCTGAAGATAAGTGAAAAGCAAAGTGCAAGTACGGCTATTGAGCGTAAGCCTAACACTTATCGCAAGGATAAGTGAGTGAAATAATGGCAGGATTTACAGAACAAATACAAAAATAAAGCGATCTTGTTGATCGCTTTATTGCCTAGGTTTGCTAAGTAAGCGTGATGCTTAAACCCATTTATTGTTTATAGGCTTCCAGGAAGTTACCAAATTCAGTTAATGCCTTCGTTAGATCTTCTTTATAGGGTAAAAACACCACACGGAGATGATCAGGTTCCGGCCAATTAAAGGCCGTGCCGTGCACTAATAGGATTTTTTTATCCCTTAATAAATCGAGTACTAGGCGCTCATCATCCCTGAGATTGAACTTTTTCATATCCAATTTGGGGAAAGCATAGAGTGCGCCCTTAGGCTTTTTCACGCTCACGCCTGGGATTTGATTCAACAGCTCGTAACATGCATCTCTTTGGACTGTGAGGCGGCCATTAGGCAGTATCAGCTCGTTAATACTTTGATAGCCACCGAGTGCGGTTTGAATCGCATGTTGATTGGGCACGTTGGCACACAGGCGCATCGAGGAGAGCATCTCTAACCCTTCGATATAACTCTTTGCAGCCTTAAGATTACCAGACAACATCATCCAACCAACACGAAAGCCCGCAGCGCGATAAGCCTTGGATAGCCCATTGAAGGTAACCGTTAAAATATCGTCCGACAGACTAGCCGCAGGAATATGCTTGGCTTCGTCGTATAAAATTTTGTCGTAAATTTCATCAGCAAATAAAATCAGGTTGTGTTCACGGCAAAGCTCGATAACTTGTAGCAGTAATTCTTTGCTGTAAACCGCACCCGTAGGATTATTCGGGTTGATTAGTACAATACCACGGGTGCGAGAAGATATTTTGCTCTTAATATCATCAAGATCGGGAAACCAATCCGCTTCTTCATCACAGCGATAATGTACGGCTTTACCGCCGGCTAAGTTAGCTGCGGCGGTCCACAGTGGGTAATCGGGTGAAGGGATCAGTACTTCATCAGCGGTGTTCAATAAGCCCTGCATGGCCATCATGATCAGTTCTGACACGCCGTTACCAATATAGACATCTTCGATATCAACGCCATAGATACCCTGCGCTTGATAATGCTGCACGATCGCCTTGCGGGCTGAGAATAATCCTTTTGATTCACAGTAGCCCTGGGCACTCGGGAGATTAAGGATCACATCGCGCACAATTTCTTCTGGTGCTTCAAAACCGAAGGGAGCAGGGTTACCAATATTGAGTTTGAGGATCCTGTGGCCTTCGTCTTCTAAACGTCTGGCTTCCTTGTGCACTGGGCCGCGGATGTCGTAGCAAACAGTATCCAGCTTATTGGATTTGATGATAGGGCGCATTTACACCTCGAAACATGCAGTTAATTTTGGCTTAAGTTTGTGCACCATAACGAAATTATCTGATTTAAGGAAGGGGCATTGAGCACAAATACCATGTTTTTTTTATTAAACGTACTAGTTAAATATGCTTTAACCTGGCATTAAATAAATTTATACAAGTTATATGTGCTGTTATTGTGTCTAATTTTGATTTTTTACACTGCATCTTGTTATGGGGTTAGCCTTTGTACCTATCAATTAGGCTGCATTGGCTCATGCACTCTGTTTTACTACAACCACATTACCCTAGGGGCAAGATGTTAGTAAAAATGTTAATCAGTGTTTGCTTAACTGCTGATTTATCAGAGTTGATTTAAGTTAATGTCGCATTATCCTGCATTCGGTAATTTTTCGATATTTAGGCAGATTAACTGAATGCTTATTAAGCATTTAGGTTGAAATAAAAAATTCATCACACTCTAGTTATTTTGTTTAAAATCAAGTTGATAAATCGTTTTTTAATTCAAGATGAAAAATTATTTAGCGCTAGCATAAATTTATAGTTGACTCGATATTCGATGCGCTTTATTTTCTGCGCGATGTTTTCGGCAGGGCACCTAAGATAACAAGCTTTTAGCAGGTTTTATCAGCGGAGTTAGTCATCATGAAGCAGCAATATTGGCGTCCGTTATCGAGGTGATTTCAGGCGCTGTTCTAAAAACTTTTGCCTTTTAGGCGACTTATTTAGAGGACCTAAGTGCATGTCTGAACCGACAGCGTTAAGTCTTATTCCACCTTTGGTGGTATTGGTGTTGGCCGTTTGGTTACGCCGCCCCATTTTATCTTTGATCATTGGTGCGGTAACGGGTTTTTTGTTACTTGATCCAACGCAAGTTTTAAATAATTTTGCAAGTACTTCATTAAAAGTCATGGCCGATGAAACTATCGGTTGGTTGATTTTGGTGTGTGGCTGTTTTGGTGCCTTGATTGCACTGTTAGTACGTACTGGCGGTGCTTTGGCATTTGGTCGAAATGCATTGAAATTTGCAAAAGGGCCAAGATCTTCCCTGTTTATGACCTTTATTCTGGGAATTGTGATTTTTATTGATGACTATCTGAATGCGCTAACTGTGGGTGAAACCATGAAGCGTGTAACGGATAAGTTTAAAGTCTCCCGCGAAATGCTGGCTTATGTGGTGGATTCCACAGCGGCTCCTGTGTGTGTATTAGTGCCGCTCTCCACGTGGGCGGTGTTTTTTGGTGGCTTACTGGTCGATAACGGGGTGGCCGCTGAAGGTCAGGGCATTAGCGTCTACATGCAAGCTATACCCTATATGCTTTATGCTTGGTTAGCCGTCGCGATGGTATTACTGGTTGCATTGGGCGTGGTACCTGCTATTGGCCCGATGAAAAAAGCCGAGCTGCGCGCAGCAAAAGGCGAGCCCGCTGAAGCGCAAGTCGATTTAGACCAAGTGCAAACCTCTGATGAATATGCCATCGCGGCAATTGAAGAAGAGTTTAAGCATGCTGACAATCAAGGCAAATTGCATAACTTTTTAGTGCCAATTTTATTACTGGTTGCTTTTACCGTTTATTTTGATATCGACGTGTGGAAAGGGTTATTAGCGACGCTGGTTATTACGCTCCCTTACTATGCAGTTCAGCGTTTGATGCCTCTCTCTGAAATGATGGATCAAATGATTGATGGTTTTAAGAGCATGTTGCCAGCTATTGGTACCGTAATAGCGGCATTTGTGTTTAAAGATGTGTGTGATGCGCTATTACTGCCACAGTACGTGATTGAATCTTTAAGCCCATTTATGACGCCTAAGCTGTTACCTGCCGTGGTATTCCTATCAATGGCGATTTTGGCCTTTGCGACGGGTTCTAGTTGGGGAATTTTTGCAGTAACTATCCCAATTGTGATGCCACTGGCGCAATCGGTGGGTGCGGATATTCCATTAGTGATTGGTGCGCTGTTGTCGGCTTCTTCTTTTGGTAGCCAAGCGTGTTTTTACTCTGATTCAACCGTTTTAGCTGCCCAAGGCTCGGGTTGTAACTTAGTAAGCCATGCTGTGACTCAGCTACCTTATGCGCTAATTGCCGCGGTTATTGCATTCTTTGGCTTTATCCTGATTGCTTAATGCGTGACTTAATACATAAAAAACCAGCTTCGGCTGGTTTTTTTATGCGCGAATGTTAATTGTAGCTTTGTGCTAACCGCTAGTTTATGGATGAATCACTTGAGTTTGTTTGTTACAAAATCTGAAGTAGGATTTAAAGGGATGGTAAGAAATGCAAAAAGGCGCCGATGCGCCTTTTTGTGAGGGGAGATCAAGATGAATGCTAATCTTAGTCTATTTGGACTGATTCGAAGACTTATCTGGATTTTGCGTTTCGTTACCATCGGCTTCGTGTGGAGGCTGAGTCATGTCGGATTTTAGTTGTTTCTCTTTATCGTGCTGACCAAACTGTGGCAGTTTGAATTTGGCACTGTATTTCAGTGCGGCAAGATTGCTGGCAATCACACCTACCACCAAAATTATAATGATCCACACTTCTAAGCTCGACATAACAACTCCTTATTGAGCAACACCCTGATTAATCAACGGCTAAACGCTGCTCACACTTACGAATATCTTCTGGCGTGTCAACTTCGATTGAGTCGAAGGCACTGATGGCAACTTTGATCTTATGGCCATGTTCTAGAGCGCGTAGCTGCTCTAACTTTTCAAGATCTTCGAGACGACCTAAAGGTAGGGCTGCAAAGGCTTGCACAAATCTGCGTGTGTAAGCATACACGCCTAAGTGCTTGTAAACTGGATAATCTTTGGTATCGCGACCGAAGGGAATCCGCGCGCGGGAGAAATACAGCGCGTAATAGTCGTTATCGAACACCATCTTCACATGCATAGGATCGTCAAGTTCGGCCTTGTTGACAATTTCATAGCCGAGGGTCGCCATTTCAAACTCGCCTGGATGACGTTCGAAGAGGCTGATCACTTGCTCGATGGAAGTCGGGTCGATTAGGGGTTGGTCGCCCTGAAGGTTGATGACCAGATCGTCATCCTTTAAACCTAATTGGTTAATCGCATCATTGATACGGTCTGTGCCCGATGCCGCATCAGGGCTGGTCATGACCACTTTGCCGCCAAAACCTTCTACGGCGCTTTTAATACGCTCATCATCGGTTGCAACGTAAATATTGGTGAGGCCTTTGGCTAACGACGCGCGTTCATACACGTGTTGGATCATCGGCTTGCCGTTAATCGGGGCTAAGGGCTTGCCCGGGAAGCGGCTTGAACCATAACGCGCCGGGATTAACAGAGTCACATTCATTAAATTATCCTACTTTATCAGAGATATGCAGTGTAGATAGACAAAAGGGCTCACAATGAGCCCTTGTCATCTGCTTGAGAGCTTAAATGCGACGGAACAGGGCAGTCAACATTTCGTCAGTGACTTTCTCTTCCCATGTTGGGCCGTACACGTTTGCCCATAATGGACCCATGCTCTTAGTCACGGCAACCATTTTCGCGATGGTTTCATCTGGTAGATCTTTACAGATGTTCTTCGGCAGAGTGATGTTGTGTTTCTTCATCATCTGACGGAACTCTGCCACGCCTTCTGGGTAGAATTCTTCTAACACGTCAAAGGCGATACAGTTACCGATACCATGGTGGTAGCCGAGGATGTAAGACAGACCATAGGATACCGCGTGGCATGCACCTACTTGGCTGTAAGCGATACTCATACCGCCCATAAATGACGCCATCATCAGCTTGTCGTCTTTTTCTGGGTGATCCTCTAAGTACACTTGGCGGCAAAGCTCCATGGCTTTTTCGGCATAGGCTTTAGAGAATTCGTTTAAGAAGGTACCTTCTAAGGATTCAACGCAGTGGATATAGCAATCCATACCGGTGTAGAACCATTGGTCAGTCTCAACACCATCGATTAACTCAGAATCCATGATGATTTGATCGAACACTGTGTAATCTGAGTTCAGACCTAGTTTACGCACTGGACCACACAATACCGCTGTGCGTGATGCTTCAGCACCGGTACCAGAAATTGTTGGAATACCAATGTGGTGTACCGCTGGGTTTTTGATTAAATCCCAACCTTGGTACATGGCTGAGCCGCCTGGGTTGGTCAGCATTAGCGATACCGCTTTTGCCACGTCCATGGTTGAACCGCCACCTAAACCAACGACGCTGACGGGCAGTTTGCTATTGAAAGCTTGCACTTGTTCGGTCAGGGCATCGATTTGAATCGTGCTTGGCTCTTCATCAACGTTAACCCAAATCAGTAAGTCTTGGGCTTTGACTGGGATGCGTGCTTCGAGTGGTTTGCCTTGGTGAACGTCATCGACTAAAAATACCACGAAGTCATCGTCGGTTTTACGCTGGGCAGCTAAGACGTCGTCTAATTGGGCGAAAGAGCCACGACCGAAGATCATCTTTTCAACTACTTTAAAATTTTTAAAACTCATTGCAAAAACTCCCGTTTAATTATTGGGCAAATGCTTTCTTAATGTTTTCAATACGCTCGGCAATCTGAGCATCGGTCCAAGACAATTTAATGAGCATAGAAATAGTGCGGCTCATAATGGCATCAGATTTCGGCACAGAAATTTGAGTATAGTCAGGTCGGTCGGCGATTAATGTGATTGGTAACGCAGCAGGGGCCTTAAGCTCCTGAATGTGTTTCCAGTTTTTCAGATAATGCCAGTTGTTCACGTACCAGTAGAAGCAGCCATCTACACCATTTGCAGCTAATTTCTTGCTGATCTCTTGGGTACGTGCTTCTGTTGGTAACATAAAGCTTAAGAAGCCAGCTGAATCACCCTCTGGATCGGGGATTTCGCGGAAGCTGACTTCAGGAATGCTCGCCATAGCTTCTTTAATGGCTTTTTTGTTTTTACGTTGAATGTCGATAATGGTATCGAGTTTACGTAACTGGGCTAACCCTAAGGCCGCATTCATTTCAGAGATACGGAAGTTCAGACCCATAATCGGGTGTGACTCGGCGCCACGGTCTTTACCAATATGGTCATGGCCGTGATCGGAGAACTGGTGGGCGTTATCGTAAATTTCGGTGTTATTGGTGATCACCGCGCCACCTTCACCACAGGTGATGGTTTTAACAGAATCGAAAGAGTAACAACCGACATCACCGATAGTACCAAGGGCTTGGCCCTTGTAGCTGCCGCCAATGGCTTGGCAAGCATCTTCTAACAATACTAAGTTGTGCTTTTTACAAATGGCTTTGATTTCGTCCATCTTGGCCATAGAGCCACACATGTGTACTAAGTTTACCGCTTTAGTACGTGGAGTAATTGCCGCTTCAATGCCTTCTGGTGATAAACACAGGGTTTCGTCGATTTCGGCAAAAATCGGTACTGCACCGGCCATGAAAATCGCTTCTACAGACGCTACGAAGGTAAAAGGTGGCACGATAACTTCATCGCCAGCGCCAATGCCTGCGGCCATCATCGCCGTTTGCAGCGCGGCGGTACCGCTTGATAACAGATGAGCATGCTTAACATTCATTTTCTCGCAGAGCAGTTGCTCCATATCGCGAGTCTTCCAGCGATCATTACGCATATGGTCGAAGTTATAACGGAAGGTAAAGCCGTGCTCCATCACATCGGCAACTTCTTGTTTTTCTTCTGGACCAAATAATTCAAAACCGGGCATGGAAGGTATCTCCTTAGAATTTGTGGCGCATGGTCGCGCTGCAATTAACTGGCGGATTATAACTGGGCTAAAGATCCCTTGCGATGTTTTCTTGATGAAAATAAGGTCATGTTGAGATTTCGCGCTTAGTTTTTGCTCACTTAGCAAGACTAGATGAATGAAATGATAAATGTTGTCTAACGCGATGAAGTGAAATGGTCTCCTTGAGATAGATTTTGGTTATTTCTCGTAAATGAATAGTGAGTATTTGCCTTTAGGGCGTAAAACCAAAAACCTGCACAGTGGCAGGTTTTTGTGGCGTCAGTTGGGCCGTTAATGGCATATAATACGACGAAAGACTTACACGACTTGTGCACGGTCTACCGTAACATCAAGATCCGTTAATAGACCATTATCGATACCGTAAATCCACCCATGGACAGCCAGTTCTTGGCCGCGAGACCAGGCTTCTTGCACGATAGTACTACTGGTGACATTGGAAACCTGTTCAATCACATTGAGCTCACACAGGCGATCAAAACGTTTGGCTTCATCCATTTGCATTAATTCATCATGATGTAGGCGATAGACATCGCGCAAATGACCTAGCCAGTTATCGATAAGTCCAAGGCGCTGATTCCCCATTGCAGCACGTACACCACCGCAGCCGTAGTGACCGACGACCATAATATGTTTCACTTTAAGCACATCGATGGCGTATTGAAGTACTGACAGGCAGTTAAGATCGGTATGGATCACCATATTGGCTATATTGCGGTGAACAAAGACTTCGCCAGGCATTAAATCGATGATTTGGTTAGAAGGGACTCGGCTGTCGGAACAACCAATCCAGAGATACTCAGGGTTTTGCTGTTTTGCCAGTTGTTCAAAAAAATCAGGGTGTTCTTGACTGATGCGTCCGGCCCAACGGCGGTTATTATCGAATAAGGGTTTGAGTAGTTTCATTTTAACCTATTGTTTTATAGACATATTAAAATGTCTTTTGCCCTAAATGATGCAAGCCGCACCTTTTTTGCGATTGAGTATACCAGCAAAATCGTGGCCTCTGGTCTATCCAATTAAGATTAAACTCAGGTTTGACCATGACTTAATTCCATCAACAGTTAAATAATTTGGTCTAATGCTTTGAATTTTTAGGGATAAAATTTATTTAGCCTGCGTCTAAGAGCTCAATGTTACTGTTGGCAAATGAGGTAACGCGGGAATGAATGGGGAAATCTGTTATTGCGCATGGTGCAATCACGCAGAACTTTTCGTTTAACTTAGGCCGGGGTTGTATATATCTATATGATTTAAAATGCTTAATGTAAAAATTTGATGCCTTCTTATTGAAAGAAGGCATCAATAGGTACAATCAGGTTAGTCCCTAAAACTTACCTACAACTTTGACATTGGGCGTCACTTCTGCTGCATCCACAAAGCCGATCATATTTGGATTGGCGGCGACGAGACTAAGAATCTCAGCACTGGATTCGACCACTTTAGGCGGTTGTCCTTGTCCAGAAAATACGAGTTTTGACCAATAGGCTTTTAACTGACTTTCTGTTTTATTGAGGATTTGTTTTACAAAGGCTTCCCTGACAGGTGAGCCTTCCGCTTGATCGAGTGCGACAATCGTGCCTCCTGTCGAAAAGGTTTTAAGCTTTCCCGAATAAATTCTTGAAATATCGGCAGCTGATATCTCTGAACTGTTCGAAGGGTGAACGATTACGGCGATTTCCGCTTGAGCCCATTGACTGAGTAATAGGAGTGCACACAAGCTGATTGGCTTGACGATGTATTTAGCAATGTGAGGTAAATTCATAAATGACTCCTTAGAAAACAAGATCAACAGCCATGCTTAAGAGTTGTTCGTCGGAGGTCGGCTTATCATTACTGTAATTGGTGTATTCCAGTTTTAGCGCCGCAGAGGGATGAAAATCCCAGCGGGTTCCGATGATGTAATAGGAACTATCCTCTTGTTGTGCTTCTAATGCGGCTTTCGTTCCCATCACTAATGGCGCGAGAGCTGCTTGATTGGCCGGTGGTAGGGCGTTGTAGACAGGCAACATTGCATCATAGGCATCATATTGTGGGTCACCTTTATCAATGCCATAGGTTAAATGAAAGGTAAAATCATGGTAACGAACACCCGCTGAAACAAAGGCAGAATCTTGAATATTAAAACTGCTAGGGTCGACATCTATTCGGGTGTATTCCGCTAATATAAACCACTTTCCTGCGTCATATTTCACGTTAGCGCCAATAAGTAAGGCACTATCCTCTATCGCTAATAAGTCATTTACAACTTGATCATCGAATAAACCTGTTTGGGAAATGGCTTCACCCAAACCAAGTAGTGCTGGCAGTTCATATGAGAAATCCGTGACTATCCCCACATTTAAACCGTATTCAAATCCAGCGGTGCTAAAATTGAAGTTCATAATATGGCCCTTGGCGGAAAAGGGCGCAGGGGGCGTTGATGAACCGACAGGCGCATAGTCAGACACCGATGTCGTAATATATTTATAGGTTAAGCCAACTTCAGTATTGCCCCATAAATCTGAATAAACTAATCCAACGCCTTCGCCAGAATTAAAGGGGAGCGAATAGACTCCCCTTGGTGGCGTTATCCAATGGTAGGCATAGCCAACATCGATATAATCGGAATATTTGTAAAGATTAAATCGTTGTCTTCCAGCCATTAGCATCACCTTATCGCTAATGTCATAGGAAATATAAGCCCATTCAAACTCTGCACTATAATCGTCACTGCCACGGGAGAGGACTTGTGCGGTTGCTCGTAAGCCGCTCCCTAAATCTGCAGCAAATTGTAGTGCGACTTTGGAGTCATTATTAAAGTCGATTTCTTTATCATAACCGTAGTAACTTTTATCATCGGATAAACTTGAGCCAGCAACAATGGAGGCAAAGCCGTTTATTTCAACATTCGCGTAAAGGGATGGAATATAGAGTGCGGTCAACACACCTAATGCAACTGTACTTTTTCTCATGTTAGGAAACCTTTTTGAGGGAATACAGTTTAAAGGTAGTTGAATTTTTGGTGTTTTCACGATTTTGCAACATTTTTGAGGGCCAGTTAACAAATCGATGTTTGTTAAGCCTCAAGTGGGATAGCACTCCAAGATTATTGGAAAAGGTTTCGAGTAATAGGCAAAAGACTCATTCTTATTGAGGGTTCTAGAATATGAATCTGTTAGAGCATGGGTGACATGCTCTAACCATCATGGTGCGTATTAAGCGTATTGGCTCAGAAATGCTAATAATTGCTGATTAACAAATTCGGCTTGTTCTAGACTTGAAATATGGCCAGCATTTGGAATATGCACTAATTGGCTGCCATTAATGGCATCACTCATCAAATAACTTTCTAAAACACTGCGCGCCTTGTCTTCTACACCCACCATGATTAAGCAAGGTAAGGTAAATTGTTCGGCAAATTCTAGGGTATCGCGCCGACCAAAAATGATCCGTCCAAGTTTTACTATGTCGGGAATGCGTTCTGGCGTTAGCGCAGCTAAGTCGCTTTCAAAACGTTGCACTAATTCGGGATTATTCGCTTTGGCATTATCTGCAAAAAACAGCGGTGAAATTGCTTTGATAAGTGCTGGCGGAATACTGCCAGCGGTTTGGATCATGTCTAACATCCCAAAATATTTGGCACGGGTGATTTCTGGCTCAAAACCAATAAAACTGTCCAGCATGGCAAGCGTCTTGACGCGAGCAGGCGCCTTAAGCACCAGCTCTGCCCCCCACATGGCGCCCACGGATAAACCGATGAGGGAAAATGTCTCAAGTTCGAGGGCGTCCATCAGGGCTAACATATGCTCACTAATGTCTAACAGGCTATGGCAGTTTTCCGGTACGGTGCCAGATTGGCCGTGTCCCCAGAGATCGGGGACGATACAGCGGTAGCTTTTGCTTAAGAGCGCAATTTGTGGCGCCCACATGGCGCTGTCCCACAGGTAGCTGTGGCCAAATAACAGGGCAGGGCCTGTGCCGATATCAAGGTAACTAAGTTGGCTACCCGCGATGCAAATTTGTTGTCTGTATGATGATAAATCCATAAAACCTACTTAATCTATAAAACCAAAAACGGGAAGGGACGTCGGCTAAAACGTGCAGAAAAAGCTATTAAGGCTGCGCAATCCGATGTACATATTCCGCTACTAACTCGGGTAAACGCCGGATCACGGCGTCTTTTAGCAACATATCGCTCTGCTGGATAACCTGCGCTAAGGCCTGCACCTCAAATTGGGGTAACAGGGTTTGAGACACGGGGAAATAGCTAATATGCCAAGGCTCTGCACTTACCGCGCTTTGGCCTTTCTGGAACGGAAAATAAAACCCAAAATCCTTGGCATTAGCCACTAGCCACTGGTGCAAGTGGGCGCAGGGGCCGCCGTCACGGTATTCGGCGTCCACCAGACGCAGGGATTTGACCTCAATTTGCTCGGCATCAAATACATCGATATCCGTTCCCCAATGGTGACGCGAAGCACCAGGCAGTGCCGACCAGAGTAAGATCAAATCGACTAACTCATCATCGCTGAGCGGCGCGATATCCACGGGCTGCTCATTGATATCCAGGACCACTCGTTTACCGCTGGCCTTGGCATTCCAAATGGCGAGTTGCCGATCGAAGGGGCGATAGGCAGAGCAAATCGCTAGCTTAATACCGTCTTTGGCGGCACTGTCGGCCATTGCCTGAAAGGCAAGGGCGGTTTGTGACTCTAACTTAAACCGCGTTTCTCGCTGATGATAGGGGCTGAGTAACTCAACGAGCACTAAGTCGCTCATTGAGTCAGAGTCTAGATCCGCTGTTAAACCTGTCTCTCCCCTTGGCTCTAGACCATAGAGCAGGGCTTTTTTTGCCGTGATAGCCATGGTATTTAACACAGTAACTGTTCCAAAATCACTTCATAACACAGCGCTAATTGCTCTAGATCGTCTACCTTCACGCACTCGTTCACTTTATGGATTGTGGCGTTTACTGGGCCAAGTTCCAACACTTTGGCGCCCGTTGGCGCAATAAAGCGCCCATCGGAGGTGCCGCCGGTGGTTTGTGGATCGGTATCATAGCCCGTGACTTGACGAATAGCATGGCGGGTCGCGTCTAACAGTGGGCCTTCGCCGGTTAAAAAGGGTAAGCCATTGAAAGTCCAACTAATGTCATAATCCAGTTCGTGGGCGGTTAATAAGGCTTCCACACGCTCGATGAGTATCTCGGCGGTCACTTCGGTGGAATAGCGGAAGTTAAACATCACCTCCAAGGCGCCTGGGATCACGTTCGATGCGCCTGTGCCGCCGTTAATGTTGGCGATTTGCATGCTGGTGGGCGGGAAGAATTCGTTGCCATTATCCCAATGGGTTTGGCTTAACTCAGCTAAAAAGGGGGCGGCTTTGTGGATAGGGTTATCCGCAAGGTGCGGATAGGCCACATGGCCTTGAATACCTTTAACGGTTAAGTTGGCGGTGAGACTGCCACGGCGGCCATTTTTAACCACATCACCGAGTTTTAAGGTCGACGAGGGTTCACCCACCAATGCCCAAGTGATTTTTTCATTACGGGCTTCTAGGGTGTCGATAACCCGTGTGGTGCCATTGATAAAGGGGCCTTCTTCATCGCTAGTGATTAAAAACGCAATCGAGCCAGGATGATTTGGGTGCTTAGCCACAAAACGTTCGGTCGCGACGATCATCGCCGCCAGTGAGCCTTTCATATCGGCAGCACCGCGACCATACAGATAACCGTCAATAATGGTTGGCTCAAAAGGCGGGGTATGCCAGCGGCTTAAATCGCCTGCGGGCACCACATCGGTATGGCCGGCAAAACAAAATACCGGGCCTGTATTACCGCGCCGCGCCCACATATTGGTGGTGTCTTCAAAGACCATGGGCTCAATATTAAAGCCTACGGCGGCAAGACGTTCGGCCATTAAGCTTTGACAGCCTTCATCTAGCGGTGTGACCGAAGGACGGGCGATTAACGCTTTAGTCAGTTCGGTAACCGGGTGAGTGTTCGAAGCGTACGTCATAGAGAAAACACCTTCTTATATTCGGCTTCGTTAAAGCCCACTAGCACTTGTTCACCCAAAACCAGCACTGGCCGCTTGATCAGTGTCGGGTGAGTGAGCATTAGTTGAATGGCTTTGGCTTGGTCGATATCCGCTTTATCGGCATCACTTAAGGCACGAAAACTGGTACTGCGTTTATTAAAGACGGTTTCCCATCCGGCAATTTGACACCAATGCTGCAGATCCTTTTCTGCTAATCCATCTTCCCTAAAGTCATGGAAGTTGACCGAAAGTTGATGGGTTTCAATCCATTTACGTGCTTTACGCACAGTATCGCAATTTTTAATACCAAAAAGGGTCAAGATGATGCTCCTTTCGAGGGGCGCCGTTGGCACGCATTGATTTTGCTCGCATTGTGGCATTGTGCGCTGGATGCTACAAGGGGATATTGCCTAGGGCATGTTGAGAATAAGGTAAGATAGCCGCAAAGATTTGATAGGTGGTCGATGTAGGTAAAAGTGAAATATTTGATGTTAATTTGGGTATCAGTATGCAAATAAAAAGCCGAGCAAATATGCTCGGCTTTGTCTTTGGAAATGTTTTTAATTAAAAGTTCATTTCCAGAGCGAGGTAATACTCACGGCCTACTACGTTGTAGTAAGAACGTGGATAATGTGGCCACGATGACTGGGTTTGATCAATCTCAGGGCCCGCATCAAACAAGTTGTTGATGCCGGTTGAGATTTTTAGTGCATCGTTGACAAGATAACTTGCTGACCAGTTCACTTCAACATGGCTGTCGATCGTTACGCTGTAATCTGCGTCCAGACCATTTTCGACAAAGTAATCCATGCGATCGCCATTCATGCTGTCAGTGTATTTGAACAATAAGTTAGTCGCAAAATCGTTATAGCTCCAACCTAAGTTCAAGTTACCGCGGATTTTAGGCGCTGAACCTTCACCATCAATAAGATCTAATGCCTCTGAATCTGGGGTTAATTGCTCTTCCCATTTCAGTAAGTAGGTGCCTTCTAAGCGGGCGGTTAAATCACCTAAGTTGGCAGTTTCATAGCGATAACCGATAGAGAAGTCGATACCAGAGGTTTTTTGTGATGACATGTTAATCGCTTGGGTATTCACCTGAATTAACTTGCCATTCGCATCACGTATAATTTTGTCTGTAAATGCATCTGAATGATCCAGAATATATTGGGCGCTAGGATCATTCACTAAATAGCTGTTCCAAATAGTAGATCAAAGGAAGGGAACTCAGTCCTGTTTGAGCGATCTGATCTATCGCCAAACAAACCCACCACTCGCCGAGGACTGAGAATGGCCATCTTACCACCACTTTGTCGCGCAGAGCGCAAACAACTACAGAAATTGATCCATAAAACCAAGGATAAACACTTCGCTCGACGTCTTATCGCTATGCTGATGCTGCATCAAGGGCTGTCGATTACTGACGTTCATCATGCTACTGGTGCAGCACGCTCCAGTATTG
>NZ_LGYY01000110.1:0-668 GCF_001308045.1 Shewanella sp. Sh95 | reverse complement strand
GGAACTTGCTTTGGCCTACCTTAACCACTTGGCTTTTCTGTTCGTTAACAACCAGTTTTAGCTTAGTGGCAAGATAGCGAGTAATACTCTTGAGGACACGTTCGCCCGCTCGTTGAGACTTGACCAAAATGATAAAGTCGTCCGCGTAGCGGGCGAATTTGTGCCCTCGGCTTTCCAGCTCTTTATCAAGACTGTCCAACATAATGTTAGAGAGTAATGGCGAGAGTGGGCCGCCTTGAGGCACGCCTTCGAAGCTTGCTTCAAATTGGTCGTTGACCATCACACCAGCTCGCAGGTATTTACCAATAAGCGCCAGCAGACGCTTATCCTGTACCTTGATCCTCAATTGAGTCATCAACAGGTCGTGATTTACTCGATCAAAGAACTTGGACAGATCAACATCGACGGCAAATTTGCGCTTCTGTTTGATGATATCTCTGACTTGCAAGACCGCTTGTTTGGCATTCCTATTCGGTCTAAAGCCGAAGCTATTAGCCGAGAAGAAAGGGTCAAACAACGGCGTGAGAATTTGAGCAATAGCTTGCTGTATCACACGATCAATGACGTTAGGGATACCCAGTTTGCGTTTACCGCCATCGGGTTTGTCGATCTCTACGCGTCTGACTGCTGAAGGGTTATATTCACCTCGTTCCAGTAGAGATTTACAC
>NZ_LGYY01000156.1:0-672 GCF_001308045.1 Shewanella sp. Sh95 | reverse complement strand
TTGGTCAAGTCTCAACGAGCGGGCGAACGTGTCCTCAAGAGTATTACTTGCTATCTTGCCACTAAGCTAAAACTGGTTGTTAACGAACAGAAAAGCCAAGTGGTTAAGGTAGGCCAAAGCAAGTTCCTAGGGTTTACCTTTAACCGCGGAAAGATCCAGTGGCATGTCAAAACACTGCACATCTTCAAACAAAAGATAAGACGACTGACAAACCGCAATTGGGGCGTGAGCATGAGCTATCAATTGTTTAAAGTGCGGCAATACATGCAAGGCTGGATCAACTACTTTGGCATAGCCAACGCTTATCAAGAGTGTGTCGATTTAGACCACTGGATCCGTCGTCGAGTACGTATGTGCTACTGGCGTCAATGGCGAAAGCCACGGACTAAGGTACAAAACTTACTCAAACGTGGCGTCAGGCTCCAAGCGGCCGTTGCTTGTGGAATTACAAGCAAAGGGCCGTGGCGAAGCTCGAAAACACCAGGGATACAGCAAGCGCTGAGTAATGAGTATCTCAAGAAAGCAGGATTGTATTCACTGAGAGATGGATGGATCGCGGTTCACTATCCGAACCAGAAAACAGGTTAGGCGTTCTAAATGAACCGCCCTGTGCGGAGCCGCATGCAGGGTGGTGTGGGGGCTGGAGGCTAAATACCTCCGGCTACCCGATTA
>NZ_LGYY01000220.1:0-674 GCF_001308045.1 Shewanella sp. Sh95 | reverse complement strand
CACGAGTACCAGTTGGGAGAGGCGCCACCTCAAGTCACAGGACTCACAGTGGACCAGCAGATCATTCTCGACGTGTTAGGCGAACGGTATCGGCAAATTTATTCCTAAATCAGGTGCGGAAAGTCGGATCACATCAAGATAACATTGTAATAAAATTTATTATTGACGATTATGATTCATATGAGTTTTACAATAAAATGTCGACAGATTTATTTGGGGAGAGAATACAAGAATTCGTAACAGCTGTTGAGCAATTAGAAGATGATGTAAAAGAAGAAAATTTAAAAATTAAGCTAGAAATAAATAAAAAAATTAAAAACCATACAAATAACACTCTTATAGACCATATCTATTCGATAAGTTCTTGGTCAGATTACTTACAAGGACTTTCTATCGAGGATTTAAATGAACAACTACATAAACGTTACCATAGAGAAGGAATCGAAGGTATCATTCTACTGGGAAACTATTCTAAAAACTGTAGTACCGATTACTTTCACTTCATACGAAGTACAGAGTTATCAAATGATAACATCAATACCAAGCTCTGAAGAATCCCCTGATGATTTACAAATAAATCATCAAATTAGGGTGGAAGCGCATCTTGTTGCATGATCAAATGGTTTCGCTAAAAACTACACTTGGACAACAAGATGCGCGAAGCCAATATCCTA
>NZ_LGYY01000205.1:0-676 GCF_001308045.1 Shewanella sp. Sh95 | reverse complement strand
CTTTACCTGTGAGGCTTTTACCTGATTGCAGATCTTTAAGGGCTTGTTCGAAGTTAAAAGGTTGGGTCATGTGTCATTCCTGTTTTTGAATATTTTACTGAAATGACACAGAATTATGAACACTACCTCAGATACTGTCGCCCATATAGGGCCAGTCATTTTACTCGCCTTTGATTCTAAATCGTTGCCACCAATCCAACTAACCAACACTTTTTCGTTAATTATGTTCATCCCTAAACCAACATTTAAATTTATCAATAGTAAAAGCAAACATGCCATGCTGGCTGTTGTTCGTCAGACTTGTAGCGTTTGATAATTTACAGAAAAACAACCATTTTTCAATGCATTTGAATCAATATTGCCTATTACAGCTCTTTGTTTTTCATTTTGGTTGATATCGATTACTACCTAACAATTAATTACCCTAAAGCTTGCCAAAATCCACCCTTGTATTTCACTTTCTACCCATGCAACGGCTCTAAGGCCCAATGTCAAAGCTTTAGGAAAAATACCTTTATCGACGTACTTGTAAATGGTTGAACGGGCTAAGCCCTGAAGAATCCCCTGATGATTTACAAATAAATCATCAAATTAGGGTGGAAGCGCATCTTGTTGCATGATCAAATGGTTTCGCTAAAAACTACACTTGGACAACAAGATGCGCGAAGCCAATATC
>NZ_LGYY01000273.1:0-718 GCF_001308045.1 Shewanella sp. Sh95 | reverse complement strand
CTTCAGTGCTGGCGTTGTAGCTGTAGCCTGTCGCCGGAGTGCCGTCAGCAAACTGCAGCGCCCCATTCACCAGCTTCAGTTCCACATCGGTGGTCGCGGTGCCATTGACGATAGTCAGGTTCACGTGGCCGCCTTCAGCAAAGTCGGCATGGTTGATGGTGACTTGGAGCTGTACGCCATCACCGTTGATTTCGGCTTGCGTGAGTGAGCCATCACCTGGGTTACCGTCATCGACGATCAATACGGTCGGGGCATTCGGGGCGGTTTCATCCGCCACGGTTGCAGTGTCAGAGCCTGGGCCTGAGGTGTTGTTGGCTGCATCGGTTTGGGTCGCGGTGACCGTGATGCTGCCACCTTCACCCGGGGCGGTTTCCGTCCAGCTGATAACGCCGGTGGTGGCGTTGTAGCTGTAGCCTGTCGCCGGAGTGCCGTCAGCAAACTGCAGCGCCCCATTCACCAGCTTCAGTTCCACATCGGTGGTCGCGGTGCCATTGACGATAGTCAGGTTCACGTGGCCGCCGGCACTGAAGTCCGCAGCATTGATGCTCACGGTTAACTGTACACCTGCGCCATTGCCGCTGATTTCGGCTTGCGTCAGCAGGCCATCACCTGGGTTACCGTCATCGACGATCAATACGGTCGGGGCATTCGGGGCGGTTTCATCCGCCACGGTTGCAGTGTCAGAGCCTGGGCCTGAGGTGTTGTTGGCTGCATCGGT
>NZ_LGYY01000043.1:0-718 GCF_001308045.1 Shewanella sp. Sh95 | reverse complement strand
GCATTCGCAGCCAACAACACCTCAGGCCCAGGCTCTGACACTGCAACCGTGGCGGATGAAACCGCCCCGAATGCCCCGACCGTATTGATCGTCGATGACGGTAACCCAGGTGATGGCCTGCTGACGCAAGCCGAAATCAGCGGCAATGGCGCAGGTGTACAGTTAACCGTGAGCATCAATGCTGCGGACTTCAGTGCCGGCGGCCACGTGAACCTGACTATCGTCAATGGCACCGCGACCACCGATGTGGAACTGAAGCTGGTGAATGGGGCGCTGCAGTTTGCTGACGGCACTCCGGCGACAGGCTACAGCTACAACGCCACCACCGGCGTTATCAGCTGGACGGAAACCGCCCCGGGTGAAGGTGGCAGCATCACGGTCACCGCGACCCAAACCGATGCAGCCAACAACACCTCAGGCCCAGGCTCTGACACTGCAACCGTGGCGGATGAAACCGCCCCGAATGCCCCGACCGTATTGATCGTCGATGACGGTAACCCAGGTGATGGCTCACTCACGCAAGCCGAAATCAACGGTGATGGCGTACAGCTCCAAGTCACCATCAACCATGCCGACTTTGCTGAAGGCGGTCACGTGAACCTGACTATCGTCAATGGCACCGCGACCACCGATGTGGAACTGAAGCTGGTGAATGGGGCGCTGCAGTTTGCTGACGGCACTCCGGCGACAGGCTACAGCTACAACGCCACCCCCGGCG
>NZ_LGYY01000095.1:0-720 GCF_001308045.1 Shewanella sp. Sh95 | reverse complement strand
TCAATCAGTGCCTTAGAGGCCAGCATCAAGCTGTTTAATCGTTTTAGGTGAAGTTCTGGGCAGTATTGGTGTAAAGAATGTTGTAGGATATTGGCTTCGCGCATCTTGTTGTCCAAGTGTAGTTTTTGGCGAAACCATTTGATCATGCAACAAGATGCGCTTCCACCCTAATTTGATGATTTATTTGTAAATCATCAGGGGATTCTTCAGCACAGAACCTGCTCGATAAGCAACATCAATCTGACCTTTATTATAGGATTGATGCATAGTGTCAGAAATCAGTTTTACAACTTCAGTTCCTTTAGGAACCAACACGTTGGTAACTTCATCATTGCGAGATTTAATCAATTTTACTACAGATTCAAAGTAATTATTGTAATCAACAATATCTTTGCGAATATCTGAAAGTTGTTGACTCAATTCAGGCTCGTTAATCTCCGTCATGGCTTTTTGAATGATGTCATTAAGAATAACATTACGTTCATTGAATACTTTATAAGCCGATTCATTCTTCTGAAAGATATAATCATAGGCCTGTATTTGAATTGTAAGCATATTAGCTTGGATGCGACCAGCCATATTAGAGTCACGCGCTGAAGGATCCCCTCATAAATCAGCCATAGCATAGCCATATTTGAGCAACTGATTGGCGAATAATACCCAGGCCGCCAGCAATTCTTTCTCCGTGATTTGATAATCAGGCCGCCTGAGTACCTCCAA
>NZ_LGYY01000040.1:0-768 GCF_001308045.1 Shewanella sp. Sh95 | reverse complement strand
CACGAGTACCAGTTGGGAGAGGCGCCACCTCAAGTCACAGGACTCACAGTGGACCAGCAGATCATTCTCGACGTGTTAGGCGAACGGTATCGGCAAATTTATTCCTAAATCAGGTGCGGAAAGTCGGATATATATCTTTTGAAAGGTTTGACGATCATTTGACAGTGAACTATCTACTTGACGGCATTGAAATTATTGAAGATGAGTTTAAGACGGGAGGCCGTCTAAAAAGTTACTTTAAAGAAGAGTATGATTTTTACTACAACCAAGGAATTGTTGAAGCTCTTTCGATTCAATTACCTGAAAAATATGGAAAAGAACTTTACGAATTACTGCCAGAGTTCAGTGGGCATGATTACTTAATAAATTCTTTTATTGATAGTTTAGTATGGAGAGAAACTTCTGCGATAGACTTCGATAAACTCAAACCATTTATAAATGACAACGTACTTCAGTATAGGGGTACTTTTAGCCACTTTTTGGAAGTACTGATTTCAATTTCTGGTATTGAAGGGCATCCATTTAATGCGAATTTCTTACATGATTGGTTATCTAAGCATCCCTTACCAAACAGAGATGCATTTTGGACTACTCAATTAAAGTATAAGTACAGTGAAGATTCTACATTCAGACACTTAATACTGAAGAATCCCCTGATGATTTACAAATAAATCATCAAATTAGGGTGGAAGCGCATCTTGTTGCATGATCAAATGGTTTCGCTAAAAACTACACTTGGACAACAAGATGCGCGAAGCCAATATCCTA
>NZ_LGYY01000284.1:0-739 GCF_001308045.1 Shewanella sp. Sh95 | reverse complement strand
GTTCTCGGCGCCGTGGTCGCCAAGGAGGCCCATGAGCTCGAGTACAGGCGATGTCGACGGTGACCGCGTCGACGAACTCGACACGGTCGCCGCGCGCGCCGAGGCGTTCCTCGCAGCACCCCGCCAGCCCCCACAGGGGGCCTGGGCCTCATCCGCGACGTGCTGAACAGGGCAGATGCCCGGTTGGCACTGTCCTAAAGCGGGTGTCCGAAGTACGAACCTGCCAAGGCGCACAGCGTGTCCTTTCGGACGTTGGCTGTCCTCGGTGCTGGGCACAACCATTTGGCCGGTATCAGCTCTCACCGCCGCGTCGCTGCAGAATTGCCGTTCGCCCACGTCGTGGCTATACACCTTGGGCACTCAGCGCCTTCCACCTGTCACACTCACGGCGTCACCCGGTGCCGACGCGAGTGTCGGCATCCCGTCCGCAGCACAGGAGGCCCAGTGGCGTGGTTCCGAGGTCGACGCACTGACAGCGAGACGCCGCCGCCGGCGCCGAGCGGCGATGCGCAGACGACGCCCATCGAGCCGGTGGACTCCGAGGAAAAAATAACGTGCTCCTTGGCTACGAGCATAGTCTGCTGACCGTTGTACCAGCGCCCGACCTAGCCCGACACATCGCGCATGCTGCGTGCCAAATACATCATTCAGAATAAAAATCGGCGCTAAATTAAGGGATGAAAAACTGGGCTATACCTGAACAAAACACAGTCCTACACCTTGAGTGGATGCGTCACAA
>NZ_LGYY01000033.1:0-67444 GCF_001308045.1 Shewanella sp. Sh95 | reverse complement strand
AGCCGTTCGAGACTAGGACGTTGATAGGTCAGGTGTGTAAGCGTTGTGAGGCGTTGAGCTAACTGATACTAATGACTCGAGAGGCTTAACCATACAACCCAGATGGGTTTTGCTAAGTAGCACTTAGACGAATAGAAACACTTAAGAAGTGATACTCAATACAGCTTTCCGAATTATTAAATAAGATAAGAGCAGATTTTAGTTCCTAGAATCTAGCAGCACGGAGTGCGCTCTCGAATCTTGTTTAAACCGAATTTGCTTGGTGACAATAGCATTGTGGTCCCACCTGATCCCATCCCGAACTCAGAAGTGAAACGCAATCGCGCCGATGGTAGTGTGGGGTCTCCCCATGTGAGAGTAGGTCATCGCCAAGCGCCTAATTTAGCTTAATGTGCAAACTTAAGTTAAAGGAGCGGTAGTTCAGTTGGTTAGAATACCGGCCTGTCACGCCGGGGGTCGCGGGTTCGAGTCCCGTCCGCTCCGCCAACATTAAGAAATAAGCCTCATCGGAAGATGAGGCTTTTTTCGTTTATTCGCCGGATAAATCTACTCAGACTAACTATCAGCGGTGTTGTACTCTGTCTCATTCTTGTAAGCTATTCTGATACCATCATTTTTATTAAAAGAATTGAGTCATTTTCGTTATGATAGACGGCTTATTTTTACGGCTGGACAGGTCAGTTTTTCATTTGTGGGTGAGGTGGTTGTGCGCCACTTGGCAGTATTGAACTGTGTTTCTGCCCACAGATAAATTAAACGGTATAATGTTTACCAATTTTTACGAGTAATAAAATGAATTGTCGCCTAGGCTGTGGTGCTTGTTGTATTGCACCTTCAATTAGCAGTGGGATCCCTGGAATGCCAAATGGTAAGGCGGCTGGGGAGCGCTGTGTGCAGCTCAGTGATGATAATTTGTGTTTGATTTTCGGCTCGCCTGATCGTCCTGCGGTTTGTAGTGATTTTGAAGCGTCTTTAGATGTCTGTGGGGATTCTAACGAAGAGGCGCTTTGGTTGATCACAAACCTTGAATCTCAAACATCTCAATAGTTTATTGCTGACAGGTGAATTATGCAGTTAACACGCTATACCGACTTTGGTGTTCGCACGCTGATGTATTTGGCGGTTCAGCCCGATAGAACAACCCTTTTTAGGATCGCAGAGATTACCGAGGTCTTCGATTTGTCACCAAATCATGTCTCGAAAATTGTGCATCACTTAGGCAAGTTAGGTTATCTAGAAACCATACGCGGTAAGATGGGTGGCTTTCGTTTAGGGAAACCAGCGAGCGAGATTAATCTTGGGCAACTCATTCGTGCGTTAGAGAACTCGCTGGCACCGATTGATTGCAGCAAACCTTACTGCCGCTTCACTCCCGCCTGTCAGTTGAAGGGCGTATTAGCCCAAGCGGTTGAGGCGTATTTAAGCGTGCTCGATCAATACAGCTTGGAGGACATTGTAAGCAATCGAAATGAGTTGCTAGCGTTGCTGCCAGATATGACTATTTCTGTCTTACAGTTGGATTAGCGCCTTTCTCATGGGCTAGTTCGATGGGCAACAAGCGTGATGTCGGTACTAGCTCAATTCCTTCCGCCTTTAGGCGTGCTAAGTTCGTTTTTAAGAAGTGAATGGTTTCGGGGTAAGGATGCGCGATGGCCACTAAACTGCCTTGCGCGTGAGCCTGGCTTATCATCAAGTTAAACTGTTTTTCCAGCGCTGTTGCACTGACGTCATTATCGAGAAAGAGTTGGCGTCGTAGCAGTGGCACGCCGAGTAAATCTGCCTTATCTCCCGCCTTAGTGAATTTGGTGGTCATGCTATCGACAAAGTAGAGCTGCTTCTGCTTTAGCGTTTCCATTACCCATAACATAGGATCATCGAGCTGCGTCAGCAGGCTCCCCATATGATTGTTGGCACCTTTAGCGAAGGGCACGCTGGCGATAGCAGCAAGTACACTGCTACGTATCTGTGCTTCGCTCATTTTGTTGGTTAAACCGCCGAGCCCTAAGGCTTTACCATTGAGCGCCTGCATGGGTAAGTGCAGCATAATCTCGTGGCCTTTGGCGTGTGCGGCTTTGGCTAGCTTATTGCTGAGCGGCGTGTGTGGCAGCACCGATAAGGTGACTGCGCTGGGGAGTGAAAGCACGGCTTCGTCGGTGTGACGATAGCCGATATCATCGATGATCAAGGCGATTTGAGCTGCATTGCTTGGCGCAATACTGATAGCCAAAAGGGCCAATATATAAAATAGATGCACTATTTCTTCTTATTAGTCATGATGTTGTATCCAAGAAATAGCGGAAATGACTATGTTGTCTTGGCTGACATCGGTTCGTGCTGAGATGGCGTCGATTATAGCCATATTCTTTTGATTGGGGCCAGTTTCGGTTGCAACTTTGATATCTGGCACTATGCCAATAGCGTGGATGTTTTCCCCTTTGGGTGTGTTGTACTGGGCGATAGTGAGCTTGATGGCATTACCGTCGTTCAGTATGGGGATCAGGCTTTGTACTGTGCCTTTGCCGAAGCTGGTTTCACCGAGCAGCTTGGCGCGACCATTCTCTTGTAGGGCTGCGGCGAGGACTTCGGAGGCGGAGGCCGAGCCTTTATTGATCAGCACTAACATAGGCACATTGGTCAGCATGGTTTGGGAGGAGGCGTAATAGTCGGAATTGGCATCGAAGAAGCGGCCTGAGGTAGAGACGATTCGTCCTTTAGCTAGAAACAGGTCGGCAATTTTGATTGCCTGATCCAGCAAGCCGCCGGGATTATTGCGTAAATCTAAAATCAAGCCCGTAAGATGCGCGTTTTGCCACTGGCTTAAACTGCGCACCATATCCTCGGTGGAGTTTTCTTGAAAGCTGCTGAGCCTAATATAGCCGATATTACCATCCAGTAATTTGCTGGCGACAGATTGAATCGTAATAGTGCTTGGTTTGAGTGATACCTCGAACTGAGCGTCATCATTATGGTGCTTCAGTGTGAGGTGAATACTCTGATTGCTGAGGCTATGTTGTTTGATTTGATTGAGGATATCCGCAAGATTGGTTTCGGTGGTTGGCGTGTTATTTAGCTTGATAATGATGTCACCCGCTTGGATACCTGCCTGTTCGGCGGGCGAGTTCGCAAAGGGCGCGATAATGCTAATATGGTCTTTATCGCTAGCGACCTCAAAACCAAAGCCGAAGTATTCGCCGCGATTGGAGTCTTTTAAGTCGAGTAACTCTTGGTGATTTAAAAAGCTGGAATAGGGATCTAAGTGCTCAAAAATCCCTTTAATGGCCGCTTGCACCAGCTCATCTTTGGAAACGGTTTTAACGTAATAGGTTTCGACCGTTTCTAATACATCCTGCAATAGCGGGTAGTCGAAGTCACTCTGATATGATTTGGCATTCTCTTGGCTGGAGAGGCTAATGGATAGGCCTAGGCTTAGGCCGAGTCCAAGGCAGACGATATTGCGGATTAGATGTTTCATAGCCGTCCCCGATGTTGATGGGGACGGCCACCTTAGCGACAGTACTGATTAACGACAGTACTTGGCTGGATCGACCGCTTGCCCCTTATACCTTATTTCAAAGTATAGGCCAGGCTCTGTCTGTCCACCCGAACGTCCGACTAAAGCAATTGCTTCACCGGTTTTGACCATGTCTCCAGGGCTTTTTAACAGGGCCTGCGCATGGCCGTAGAGGCTCATGTAACCTTTACCATGGTCTATCACCATCACCATACCAAAGCCTTTAAGCCAGTCGGCATAGATGACTTTACCGCCAGAAACCGCGCGAATATTTTGTCCTTCGGGCGCAGAGAGCATAGTGCCTTTCCACACCACTTGGCCCGATCTCGGGCTGCCAAAACCAGCAGTAACACGGCCCTTTGTTGGCCATTTGAGTTTACCGCCTTGTTTATCGAAGCCTTCCATCGAAGGATTGTCACGCATGGCTTTAAGCGCTTGTTCAACCACCCGCTTTAAGCTGGCCTCTTCAATTTGCAGTTGTTCGAGTTCGGCGCCCTTGGTATTCAGGGTGCGCTGTAATTCATTGAGGGTTAATTGGCGTTGATCTTGTTCTTGGTTCAAGCGCTTAGATTGCACTTGTTGCTCGGCCATCAACTTAGTTAATTGTTTTTGCTTGCTGGTTTGGGTGACTTTAATCTCATCCAGCTCTGTGATGGTTTGTTTTAACTCGTTAATCGATTTCATCCGCGCTTTGTTGAGATATTGGTAATAGGCCAACATCCGCTCAATGGTGGCGGGACTTTGCTGATTCAGCATCATCTTTGTGTAATCGTGGTTACCGGCTAGGTATGCGCTCGCAAGTTGTTTTGAAAGCGTATTTTGCTGGCTCACCTTGAGGGTTTCTAACTCTTCCTGGCGTTGCTTGAGTTCGGCAAGCGTATTATCAATCTGCGCCAAACTGGTTTTGGTGCTATTGACCTTTTTGGCTGCCGCCGCAATCGCCTCTTCATCGCTGCGTAGCAGTGCGAGTAACTTTTCCCGCTGCTTACTGGTGTTTTTAAGCGCGCTTTGTTGTTGGTTGATTTGCGCTTGGATGGATTTCAACTCGGACTGACGCTTCTCCAAATCAGAAGCGTAGACCGAGAAAGATAACATCATAAAGCCAGCAATAATGCTGGCTTTAACGGGGAGTCGAGTGCTCACTAGGTAACAACTACTCTTTAACGTGGATTAAGGGCTTACCCGTCATCTCTGCGGGAATGGTTTCACCCATCAGGTGCAGAATCGTTGGGGCGACATCACTCAGTTTACCACCTTCATCTATGGTGGCGTCACGGCCAACAAACACAAAGGGTACGAGTTCACTGGTGTGCGCCGTATGGGCTTGGCCAGTGGTCTCGTCTGTCATCTGCTCGGCGTTGCCGTGGTCGGCGGTAATAATACATTCGCCGTCCACTTTTGCCAGTGCGTCAACTACGCGGCCTATACAGGCATCGACAGCTTCGCAGGCTTTAACCGCCGCATCGAAGTTGCCAGTATGACCCACCATATCACCGTTAGGGTAGTTACAGATAATCACATCGTATTTAGCGGATTCAATCGCAGCGACTAACTTATCCGTCAGCTCGGTTGAGCTCATCTCAGGTTGTAAGTCGTAGGTTGCCACTTTAGGTGAGTTGATCAGGATACGATCTTCACCGTTGAATGGCTCTTCCTTACCGCCGTTGAAGAAGAAGGTCACATGGGCGTATTTTTCAGTTTCGGAGATACGTAACTGAGTACGGCCACGATTTTGCAGCACTTCACCTAAGGTATTTACTAGGTTTTCAGAAGGATAAGCGATAGGTGCTTTGATATCAGCCGCGTATTCGGTCAGCGTTACAAAGTTAACCTTTGGCGTCACTGCACGTTCAAAACCGTCGAAATCGGCATTGATAAAGCTACGGGTGATTTGACGAGCTCGGTCGGCGCGGAAGTTCATGAAAATCAGCGCGTCGCCATCGTTCAAGCTGGCAACCTTGCCTTCGCTATCGGTAATGGCAGAAGACGACACAAACTCATCGTTTTCGTTACGCTCGTAAGCGGCTTCTAACGCGGTCACAGCGTTATCGTATTGGAACTTCGCCTTGCCTTGGGTGATCAGTGAGTAAGCCTGTGACACGCGGTCCCAGCGGTTATCACGGTCCATAGCAAAGTAACGACCAATAATCGAGGCGATACGGCCATGGCCCAATGTAGTAAACAGATCATCAAAGTGGCTTAGGCTGCCTTTGGCGCTGCGAGGTGGGGTATCGCGACCATCTAAGAAGGCATGTAAGTACACTTTAGTGGCACCGCGCGCTACTGCCATACGGCACATGGCTTCGATATGCTCTTCATGGCTGTGTACGCCACCGGGAGAGAGCAGACCCATAATGTGCACTGCACCACCGGCTTTGATGGCCGCATCGACGGCATCACAAAGGGCTGGGTTTTGTTCAAACTCATGATCTGCAATGGCTTTGCTGATGCGGGTCAGCTCTTGGTAAACGATTCGGCCAGAACCTAAGTTGATATGGCCTACTTCAGAGTTCCCCATCTGCCCATCGGGCAAGCCTACATCTAAGCCTGAACCTGAAATTAAACCGTGGGCATATTGGGCGTTGAGACGGTCGAGTACTGGTGTGTTAGCGTGGTAAATCGCATTCATATGCGTATTTTCACGGTAACCCCAGCCATCGAGGATCAACAACGCGATTGGACGTTTAGTTGTCGTCATGGTGATACCTTTAAAGTTTAAGGAAGCTAAAGAAATCTGAAATTGGTTAAATATTACTACGTAAGCGGGGTACGAAAAAGCGCTTTACCTAGATTAAGGTCATCGAATGGCTATTTCAGCGAATTCTGTGAGCGCCAAGAGAAGCGAGATGGCGCAAGGGCTGAGCTGTGTTCTAGAACTGTGACTAAACTGCTGCAATCTGCCAAGGCAATGGGTATACTCTGTGCCCTTATCGAATTTTTCGCCATTTATACGGGCTGTAACCATGCAAGAATATATCGAATTTTTTAAGGCTCACACTATGCTAAGTCTGGCTTGGGTGGGTTTGTTTGTAATGCTTGTGGTCAGTGTGATCAAATCGAGCTTTTCAAAAATCAAAAATGTTACTCATCAAGAACTCACTATTATGGTGAACCGACAAGACGCCAAAGTCGTGGATGTGCGTTCTAATGACGAATTCCGCAAGGGCCATATTGTTGATGCAGTTAACGTTACGCTCGCGGATATCAAAAATAATCAGGTTTCTGCCCTTGAAAAGTTTAAAGGTAGTCCCATTATACTGGTATGCAATGCTGGCATGACCTCGTCTCAAGCGGCTCAGCTTTTAAGTAAACAAGGTTTTGAAAACCTGTATAACTTGAAAGGTGGTATGGGTGAATGGCAGGCAGCGAATATGCCTGTTTCAAAAAGCAAAAGATAAGTTGTCGGCGGCAGTTATGCGCTGTGCTGCATAGTTAATTGATTGTGCAGCAGTAGCGTCATCATTGTTTGGCATACTAATCCTGCAGTCACTAAGGGCTTTATTAAGTGTTTAGATTGACTTCACAAGTACCCGTTAAGGGAAAGTAGGGACGGTACTGAGATCTAATACAGGCCTCGTAATAAGCCCGAGCTAAATTGACAAAAAGCCAGCCACAAAAGCGCTGGCATAACATTGATAGGATAGGTAGGAAATTATGGCTGAAGTAGCAAACAACGAACAACAAGCCCCACAATTCAACATCCAACGTGTTTACACTAAAGATGTTTCTTTCGAAACACCTAACAGCCCAGCTGTATTCCAAAAAGAATGGAATCCAGAAGTTAAGTTAGATTTAGACACTCGCAGCGCTAAATTAGCCGACGACGTATACGAAGTGGTTCTGTCTTTGACTGTGACTGCACAAAACGCTGGCGAAACTGCATTCCTGTGTGAAGTACAACAAGCGGGTATCTTCTCAATCGCAGGTCTGACTGAGCCACAACTGGCTCACTCATTAGGTGCATACTGCCCTAACATTCTATTCCCATATGCGCGTGAAGCTGTAGGTAGCTTAGTGGGTCGTGGTACTTTCCCACAACTGAACTTAGCACCAGTAAACTTCGACGCGCTGTTCGCACAATACGTGCAACAACGTCAAGCCGCAGCAGCTGCACCCGCAGCCGAAGAAGCTAACGCTTAATTACATGAAAAACTCTGCCGATATCACGGTGTTAGGGGCGGGCTCTTATGGCACCGCCCTTGCCATCTCTTTAGCCAGCAATGGTCATAAGACCTTGTTGTGGGGGCACGATCCTGCCCATATGCAGACGCTCGCTCAGGATAAATGCAACCAAGCGTTCTTGCCGGGTATTGCCTTTCCTGAGTGTTTATATATCGAAGCCGACTTAGCCAAAGCTTTAGCGGCCAGCAATAATGTGCTGATTGTCGTACCTAGCCATGTGTTTGGCTCGGTATTGGCCCAAGCAAAACCTTTGTTACGCCAAGATGCTCGCATCGTATGGGCGACCAAAGGACTCGAGCCTGAAACCGGACGTTTGCTGCAAGATGTGGCCCGTGATGTGTTAGGCGAGCAATATCCGCTGGCGGTATTGTCAGGACCGACGTTCGCGAAGGAATTAGCCATGGGATTACCTACGGCGATTTCGGTTGCGGGCACTTGTCCGAAATTTACCGCTGAGCTAGTGGAATTGCTGCACAGCCCTAAACGCTTACGTGTTTACGCTAACGACGACTTTATCGGCCTGCAATTAGGCGGCGCGGTGAAGAACGTTATCGCGATTGGTGCGGGGATGTCAGACGGTATTGGCTTTGGTGCTAATGCCAGAACGGCGTTAATCACCCGTGGTTTAGTCGAGTTAACCCGCTTAGGTGAAGCCTTAGGCGCCAGTACTGCCACCTTTATGGGCATGGCTGGATTAGGCGACCTAGTGTTAACTTGTACCGACAACCAATCCCGTAACCGCCGCTTTGGTTTAGCCTTAGGTAAAGGCTGCGATGTGGATACCGCCCAGGCCGAAATTGGCCAAGTGGTTGAAGGTTATCGCAATACTAAAGAAGTGTTTACCCTGGCGAAGCGCATGGGCGTCGAAATGCCGATCACCGAGCAAATCTACCAAGTGTTATACCAAGGCAAAGCGCCCTTGGATGCCGCCAAAGAACTGCTCAGCAGAGAAAAGAAATCAGAAACGCCAGCGCAATAAAGCGCGAGTCGTGATGATGCTGAATAAAATAAAGGGTGCTAAAATAGCGCCCTTTTTTATGTCCGATCGCTATCGCCTTAATGTACTGGCAGCAGTCTGCATTGGCTGTATCCATTAAGGCTGGATGCTGAACGCGGAATATCTACCCCAATATCAAAGACCAATAGCGTAACTCAGTCTTTGAACTATTTGGGATGATGGCAATAGCCAAATCAATTTATCGACTGGAGTATAAGTGTGAAACATCATGATGTAATTATTATCGGAGCCGGCGCCGCAGGATTAATGTGTGCTGCAACAGCGGGTTACCGAGGTCGTGATGTACTGGTACTCGATAATGCCAAGCAGGCTGGGCGTAAAATCCTTATCAGCGGTGGTGGCCGTTGTAACTTTACCAACCTGAAAGTCGAACCCGCCAACTTTATCTGTGGCAACCCACACTTTGTCAAATCCGCGTTGGCGCGTTATCCGTCGCAACAGTTTATCGAACTGGTTGAGCGCCACGGCATTGAATACCACGAGCGCGACCATGGCCAGCTGTTCTGTAATGACTCGGCCAAAGAGATAGTCACTATGCTGCTGACCGAATGCGAATGGGCGGGTGTGAGCATTAAACTGCGCACCGATATTCTGGCGGTGAGCAAAACCGAGGCTGGCCGCTTTGAGCTAAACACCTCAAATGGCGAGTTAAGTTGCGACTCCTTAGTGATCGCCACTGGCGGTTTATCCATGCCAAAACTCGGCGCCACCCCCTACGGCTATCAATTGGCCGAGCAGTTTGGGCTTAAGGTATTGCCTACCCACGCGGGTCTGGTGCCTTTTACTTGGCACAGCGAAGATAAAATTCGCTTCGAACCGCTGTCGGGCATAGCCGTACCGAGCCGCATTACCGCCAAAGATGGCACCGCCTTTAGCGAAGCCTTGCTCTTTACCCACAGAGGCTTATCTGGCCCCGCTATTTTGCAGATTTCCAACTATTGGAAAGCGGGCGAAACTATAGAAATCAATCTATTACCCAATATGGATGCCGCACAGGCCATAGAGCAACAACTGGCCGCACATCCTAAACAGAGTCTGCGTAATACCTTAAGCCAGTGGTTACCTAAGCGGCTGGTGGAAGTGTTATTCGATGAGGCTTTACTCAACAAAGCCTTAAATCAGCTGGTTCATGCAGAGCGCGCCAAGTTAGTCGACGATCTGCACCGCTGGACAGTCTTAATGAATGGCACCGAAGGCTATCGCACCGCTGAAGTCACTCTCGGTGGTGTGGATACCCATGAACTCTCCTCCAAAACCATGGAAGCCATAAAAGTCCCCGGCCTGTTTTTTATCGGCGAAGTGATGGACGTAAGTGGTTGGTTAGGTGGGTTTAATTTTCAATGGGCCTGGGCATCTGGCGTTGCGGCTGGACAAGCGGTTTAGTCTGTTTGGGACAATAAAGTTTGAAGAAATATTTAGAAAAATTAAATGAACTAGAAATCGCTTGTCATAACAATTTTAAGGATGACTCGGATGAACATTGGGTTGATGAAGAATACGTCCGTATAAGAGCTGATGCTCTCAAGTTGCTAAGTAGCGCAAGCAAAGAGTTAGAAGTGAATGAACTTACTAGTTTTAGATTGAAAATAGTACAGTTCTTTTGTGCCAATATGGGATGTCATTTAGATATTAAAGTGCTTGAATCTGAAGATGCAAATGTACTGTCGCAAAATGAGATCGAATTTATATTGGGAAATTCTCAGTTAGCGCGGTGGAATACGTAAATTTAGGTTTGTTTTCTGCACATAACAATTCAAGGCAATTGGCGTTGTATACATTGTCACTGTTTCCCCAGTGACACGCCGCCCTTTTATTTTACAAGAAGTATCCCTATAGGTTCGACGTCGGCATCTGCAATACATGGAAGTGTAAATGCCGCCAACGGACACTGTTGCAACAATGGCAATTTTAACGATCATTTAACTGTTCATCTGGCTAAAGGCTTTTGCCCCAAATTGTGTTTCGCAGTTCAAAAGGGGAATAGGCCAAGTAAGGCTTTGCCTATAGAAAAGTTGATGGTTCGACTTAGAAGTTATGTATCCCATCTTTTCGTAGCTTGAATGCTTTAATCAAAATCGTGGGGCTTCACCCCACACCCGACCAAGGAGGACTGCTCGTCCTATCAAAAACGTCCATGTTAAACTGCCAGCTCGATATCCCTATCTCGCGCTCAAAACGGCCGTTGGCCTTCGCCCCTCGATGCTCCAAGACGCCCCCCCAACGGAGTTGAAAGCCCCTTGTGCTCATTGACAAATTTGCTATCGCTTCCGAAGGATGCGTCCCTGCACCTGCGAAAGCTAGTTCGCCATCCATGGCGAGACTCACGCAATTTGTCTATTCGCCCTGCGGCAACTCCGAGGGGAGGTGTATTCCTTGGAGTTTTGAGTCGTTAGATAGCGATTCATCTGCAAAAAATAAGCGTAAAAGCATAAGAAAGCTAGAACAATATCAAGTAATTACCCATCGAACCGTATAAAAACCGCTACCGCAAAAAAGCAAATTCCTATAGCATCATTTATACCAATTGACATGGATGTGGCAGCGGCCAAGTCCAACAAGCGATTTATGCCCTGCAAACAGCGCATAAATAATAAGACGTTACAAGGCTAAAATAGGTAATTCATGAGTGATAAAAAAGTCAATTATTTTGTAAGATGCTTAATTGTTGGCTTAGCAGCCTTCATTGTTTGGATCATATCTTACAGCTTGTTATCCCAGAGTTCTAAGGGAGCGATTTCAGCAGGTATGATCACATTGGTGATTTTGCTAGTCGTAATTGTTCTCAGTGAAACTTTTGATCAATTTAGTGTAGGAAAACTCTTTAGCTTATCGAAGGAAGTAGTTAAAAAAGATGAGTCTATTGCAAAGTTAAAAAATGAGAACACCGATCTAAGGAAAGAACTAGTAAATGTTGTTACGTCTATAAACCAGCACCAAACTAGTACAAATATTATTGGTCTTTCACCAGCTGATATAGCAAAAGCTATCGGGGTTGAAAAAGCGACGCCAGATGAAATAACAGAAAAACGCACAGAAGAAAATGATGAAAGTCCTGAACGTGTTAGACCTACTCGTCGAAGAATAAATCTTCAAAAACTTGAAGATATCGCGTTTGATAAGTTTCTGGCCGCTCGAAATCTAACTAGTCTGGACCTAATCAAAGAGGCCAAACTGGTTACTCAATTTAGTGGTATAGATGCGATAAGTAATACCCAGCCAATTTTCGATGGTTACATAAATACTGGCGACAGTGAGATATTCATAGAAATTAAAATTGCTCGTGTATCTGCGATGATGACTCGTGAGCGAGTGTATTTAATGCTGAATAAAATTTACTTGTACAATAAACTCAAGAATGCAAATGCACATTTAAATTTAATACTTGTCGATGTAGAAGGGGAAGATGACGATAGGAATCGTGTTCAACGTAATTTCGAACTATTGAAAGAATTCTTCGAACCATCAATATTAAGAGGGTTATTGAGAATAGTGCCAATATCGTTATCTGAAGTAGAAAGAGAGAAAATTTACAAAGAAGTGTAGTTACCTGATAACAACCAATTCAAGTAGATTCGCAACGCGTGACAGTTTTGGTTTTCGTTTTTTGTTTATGACACAATCCGGAAGCATTTTGTAATGCGTTGCTTACTACTTATGGATGTTAACCCGTCAAAATTTTATCCGAAAATCATGTGTTAGAACTGACGATCTAACCTGGAAATATCTCAAACATACTACGTATTTATTTGAAACTTACAGATTACGCTAATACTAAAAAGGCGAGTGATGGCGATTAGATAGATGACCGTCTGCCCCATGACCGCTTTTTGGCATCCATGCTATCGCGGCATTCGTGAATCCATTCACATCAGACTGGGCGGTCGAGCAGATGCCATGATTCGCCTATAAGTCAGCGCTTTCAGAGCCAACTCGACCATCCCACTGGCTCAAGATTACAACTCTCTGATTATCAGTAAATTTGTTGTGCCACCAATCAATCTTTACCCAATTGCCAATTTGGTTTCTGTATAGCGCAGCTTTTTTACCCTTGGGTTGGCAAGGAAGTAGGCCAACATTAGTGGGCCTAGGCGCCCCATAAACATCATAAAGATAATAATTCCTTGGCCTGCACTGGATAAATTGCCTGTTAATCCGCGGGATAGCCCGACGGTGCCGAGGGCGGATACGGCTTCGAAGGCGATATCCATCATTGGGGCTTTTTCGGTGAGCACGAGGGCGAATATTGCCAGCCAAGTGACGCCGATGGAGATCGTCGTTAGGGCGAGTGCCTTGCTAATGGTGTCTTTGGGGATTTCCCGCTTAAACACATACACAGCTTCATCGCGGCGTAAATAGCCGTAGGTGGCGAGGATTAACACCATAAAGGTCACGACTTTAATGCCGCTGGCGGTACTGAGGGAGCCGCCGCCGATAAACATCAGCACTAAAATCAATAGGGTGGAACCATCCTCGAGTTGGTCTATGGGTAGGGTGTTAAAGCCTGCGGTGCGCGGGGTTACGGCCTGAAACCAAGAGGCCAACCATTTGCCGAGTTCGCTTAAGGGCGCGAGGGTGTTGGGGTTGTTGTACTCAATCAGATAAATGGCTATCACGGCCACGGCATTGATCAATATGGTGCCGGTAATCATCATACGGCTGTAAACGGTGAGTTTCGACCAACGTTTATTGCGTTTAAGATCAATCCACACCGAAAACCCAAGGCCGCCCACAATAAATAAACCTGTGATAGTGAGGTTGATAACTGGGTCTGCGACATAAGGGATTAAGCTATCTGGGCTTAGGGCAAAACCCGCGTTATTAAAGGCGCTAATGGTATAAAAGAAGCCGTGAAACAGGCTAGTTTGCCAACCCAATTCGCCGCTCCAGTAGACAGATAAAATCAGCATACCCACGGCTTCAACCAATAGCGAAAACACCAGTACGGCCTTAGCAGTCGAGACTAAGGTAGAGGTATCAGTTTGATTAAACGCTTCTTTCGCCACTGTTTGCTGCAAGAAACCTATCTTACCGCCCAGTGCTATCAGAGTGACAATGGCAAAGGTCATCAAGCCTAGGCCGCCGCATTGAATTAACAGCGCGATAATCACTTGGCCAAAGGGCGTGAACACACTGCCGGTATCGACAACAACTAGCCCTGTGACCGTCACCGCCGAGGTCACGGTAAAGAGGCTTTGCAGCCAAGTAATGGGCGACTCGGTGGCGATAGGCAGTTTAAGCAAGCAAGTGCCGACCAAGATTAGCAGAGCAAAGCTTGCACTTAAGATAAAGGGCGGCGCGCCAAAGAGTTTTTTACTGGTTTTCGGTGTGTGCTCTAGGGTGAGCGAAGGATGCCATTGAACCACGTTACACCAACCTTGATGCGAGCTGTTTTAACTCGGCACGGCTACCGCAGAGGAATAGAGCATCCTCAGTGTGCAGGCTAAAGTCACTATCAATCTTGCTAAATACACTCTGCCCGCGCTTAACCATCAGCGGTGTGACTTTGCCTTTAGGGCTGCGCTGTACGTTGGTTTGCTCATCGGTGTTTTTCTCTTGTAGGCTCCCTAGTAGTTGGCCAACTGTGACTTGATGTAAATGGGCTTTAATATGGATTTCAACAATATAGAGCCCATCGCCGATGGCGAGAAAGTTATTCACCATAGGGTAGTTTAGCGACTGGGCGACGCGGATCCCCATATCTTCCTCGGGGTGAATAATTCGCGCGACATCGAGTTTAGACAATATGGTGTGGTGCGCTTTATTGCTGGCTTTAACCCAAATATTTTGCACGCCGAGATTTTTAAGTGCCAGAGTGCACAGCAGGCTCGATTGCATATCAAAACCGATAGCGACAATCACGACTTCACTACTGGTAAGATCGAGTTCCCGCAGCGACGCCTCATCAGCGCAGTCGCAAATCACCGCTTCGGTAAGACTTTCTACATATTTTTCAACAGCTTTGTGGTCATTGTCGACACCCGTAACTGTATGACCTAAGTGGATCAGTTCTCTGCTTACAGCAACGCCGAAGCGGCCTAATCCGATGACAGTAAAATGTGCCATTTCATATCCTTGTGTGGTTGAGCTAAAGAGTGAGGCGAGCTGGCCTACGGCGGGCCGAGGTCGGTGAGTCGATACCCTAAACCAGGCTCGGTTTTGATCAGTTGTTGTTCGTCACTATCGTTAAGCTTTTTACGCAGTTGGCTGACTAAAATCCGCAGATAATGGCTATCTTCTTGGTGAGTTTCGCCCCAGATATTGCGCAGCAGTTCGCTCTGTTTCAGCAATTGCCCAGGGTGGGACATTAACTGAACCAGTAGGGCAAACTCTTTTTTGGTGAGGGCGATTTCCTGCTGGTTAAGCCAGCATTGATGGCTGCTCTTTTGTAGGGTGAGCGGGCCAAATTGCAGCATATCGATAGTGTTTGAGGTATCCACAAGGTCACGGACTAATACCTTGATACGCACGATTAATTCCCTGATACCAAAGGGTTTACTTAGATAATCGTTAGCACCGGCCTCGAGCAGGCGGATTTTTTCTTCCTCCTGATCGCGGGCGGTTAAAACCAACACGGGGGTCTTATCTTGCTGGCGCAGTGCATGGAGTAGTTCGATGCCATCGCCATCGGGCAGGCCGAGGTCGAGCACGATAAGGTGCGGCTGGTGGCTTTGGTATTGTTTGAGCGCCGTGGCTATGCTGGTGGCGCTTATGTATTCAAAGCCTTCCGCCTCAAGTGAGATCCGCATAAAGGTATGGATTTGTGGCTCATCATCCACCACTAACACCTTGTAAGCCATTTATGCACTTTCCTTCGTTATCGGTAACGCGATGCGGATCAGGCTGCCTTGAGCAACATTTTCGGCACTGATACGCCCGTTATGGGCAGTAATAATCCCTTTGGCGACAGGCAGACCCAATCCAGCTCCGCCATCGGTAGAGGGATGTTGGCGGTAAAACAGTTCGAAAATCGCCTCCTTTTGAGATGGGGCTATGCCTTGTCCTAAGTCTTGAATATCGATACGCAGCATATCTTGGTGGCGATAGAGGCTTACGATCACAGGCTGGTTGGTGGGGGAATAATGCAGGGCATTATCGAGCACATTAAAAATCGCCTGTTCAATCAAAGAGCTGCAAATCATTAATGGTGGTAGCTCTGGCTCAGTATGAATTTTGATTCTGGGTTGCTCAGTTTGAAAGCGAGCGATAGTGCGCTGTAGCACTTCGCGTAGATTGGCTTCATCTAGGCTAAATTTGAGCGCACCATGTTGTAACTTAGTGGCTTGCAAAAGATTTTCGATATATTGGTGCAGGCGATGACTCTCGGCGGCGGCCGAGTCGATAAGCTCCTCAGTTTGCTCTGGGTTGAGCTTGGCTTGGTATTCCTTCAGCGTGGTTAAGGTGCCGATAATGGTCGCAAGGGGCGTGCGTAAATCGTGGGAGACCGAGAGCAAAATGCTGTTTCTGAGCTGCGCCTGTTCGAGTGCATGCTGCTGGCGGCGGTAATGTTCAGCCAATTTGCTGCTAGTAAGGGCGACCAGCAAAAATACGCTTAGATTGACTATGTCTTCGACGTTGAACATCTGTAACGAATAGCGCGGTGTGGTGAATAAAAAATTGAAACTGACGGCGCCAAACACGGCCACAAAGTAGGCATAGTTGGCGCTGCATTGCAGGGCCACGGCGATCACGGCTAATTGCAGGATAAGCAGCACAGCAATGGCTGATCCTGAAAATACATCAATAAAATAGCTAGTTATTAACGTTACCACTAACAACATGGCGGTAAATAACGCGGGATGCGTGCGCCAGTATTGGTTGATGGAGGCTGTGTTTGCAAAAGTCATAATGGCTAAGGCATTGCTGAAGTTAAGGCTACTCTAGCAAAGGCCTGTAGGGATAGCGCGTAAAAAATCCGTAAAATTTTCTGTGGCTTGGCGTGTGAATGTTGTCTGGCATTTACATCAGGCAGTCTGTTCTACTCACCAACTTGCATTAGATAGTGGCTGCAAATACCTCCATTAGGCGAGGTAATCTAGCTCGATTACCTCGCGCTAACGCATGAACGGCTGGGATTACCAAGGGATGGGCGGCGGCATTAAGCGTTTGCCGCTATAACCCGGCACAGTGGCAAAACGTGGGGACTTGGCCTCCCAATCGGCTTGGGCACTGGCGATATCTTCCTTACTGTAGCCGACAAAATTCCACCAGATACTGACAGAGTCGGCGAGGGGCGCGCCGCCAATCAGCAGTAAACGTGCGCCTTGGTGAAGGTCGAGCGTTATACTCTCGCGCAGCATGCCAAGGTAAGCGAGGTTATTGTTATCAAAGGATTCATCGTCGATATCGAATCGGCCCTCAAGCGGCATTAGGCCATATTCAAATCGCGGATCGAGCCGAAGTGTTAGTTGAGTGGCCTCTGTGGCGAAGATATCGAGCGCGACGATTGGCGAAAAGTGTAGTGTGGGCGCTTGTTTATCCTTCCACGAGCCAATCAATAGGGTGAATTCAGCGCCCGCCTCCTGCCAAGTGGGCAGCTGGGGATAATGGTCGAACCTCGGGGTTGTGTCTTTGTGTTCCAGCGGTAGCGCAATCCATAGCTGCACCGCATGCATAGTGCGATGACCTTCGACGGACTCTTCGGTGTGGGCGATACCATGGCCTGCGGTCATCAGATTGACTTGCTTAGGGCGGATCACTTGGGCGCTACCTAGGCTGTCCCTGTGCATGATTTCCCCCTCCAGCATCCAAGTGAAGGTCTGTAGGCCGATATGGGGATGCTCGCCCACATTCATTAAGGGGCCGTTGGTGACAGGACCAATATGATCCAGAAAACACCAAGGGCCTATGAGTCGACGCGGTTTTTGCGGAATAGCCCGCGCTACGGGTATCCCGCCTACATCACCGATTTTGGAGGCTATATGTTGGATTTGGATCCGCCCATCTTCGACGGGGCATTCCCTTGGGCCGCCGTAAAACGGCGACGTTTGCATTTGACTCATATCGACTCCTTATCTTCATTTAGACACGGATAGATTTAACATTTATGCTGGTGCAGCGAGGCGTGTTATCGCCCTCAAGGTCTGTTACTCACGCTCGACCTTAATGACTTTAACGCAATATTGGGAATAAGGGATGTTAACAGACCCTGTTTTTTGGCTAGTGGCGATTCCTGCGGTGTTGATTACGGGGATCTCTAAATCGGGTTTTGCCGGCGGCGTCGGTGGCTTGACCGTGCCCCTGTTAGCGCTAGCCATAAGCCCGGCGACAGCGGCGGCAATCATGTTACCACTGCTGATTTATATGGATTTTTTAAGTGTTCGTTCGTGGTGGGGCCAACATAATCCACGCCAATTATGGATCCTCTTACCCGCGGCGATTGTGGGTATAGGTATCGCCTATTGGTTGTTCGACCGATTAAACGAAGATTACTTACGGGCGATTTTAGGCTGTGTGTCCTTAGGGTTTGGTCTTTATGGCTTGGTTTTAGGGGATAAAACCCAAGCGACCCCTTCACCTTTGGTGGGACGACTCTGCGGCTTAACCGCAGGTTTTACCAGCTTTGTGGCCCATGCAGGCGGGCCGCCACTCAATGCCTATTTGCTGCCGTTACGTTTGGCCAAACCAGAGTTTTTAGCCACGGCAGTGGTATTTTTTGCGGTGGTGAATCTGATTAAGTTAGTGCCCTACAGTCTGCTCGGGCAAATTAATCAAGGTAACATTCTGATTTCTCTGTTACTTGCGCCTTTGGCTTGGTTAGGGGTAAAACTGGGGTTGTCGATCCAAGATAAGATCAGCGATAGGTTGTTTAAACGCATCATCTTGATTTTAATGGTGCTGGTGGGTATTCGCTTATTGTGGACGGCGTTATAGTTTTAAGCTTGAGATTAGCTTAGGCTGTTACCATCGATTTTTTCACGGTATGTTAGTTATCGCTTTGATAGCACCCGATATTACGCAAGAATTGCCCGCGATGAGTTTTACGCTAATGAAACGATTACTGATAGTTATCTTAGCCTTAGGTCTTGGTGCCTGTGCGAGCGCGCCAGAACCTAAGCCTGTGGTTAAGCAAGTTGAACCCGTCTCCGTTTGGAACGATAGCAATATCGCCGAATTGCATTCCGAATGGCGCGGCGTACCTTATCGTTTGGGGGGCGCGACCAAGAAAGGCATCGATTGCTCGGCCTTTGTGTCGGTCGCTTACCAAAAAATGTTGGGTATGACTCTGCCGCGTACAGTGGAGGAGCAGCAAGCACTTGGTAAACCCGTGGCGCGGGATCAACTGCGTAAGGGGGACTTAGTGTTCTTTAAAACTGGCTGGAGCACGCACCATGTCGGCATTTATGTGGGCGGGAATAATTTCCTCCATGTCTCGACGAGCCAAGGGGTAAAAATTTCGAGCCTACTTAATAGCTATTGGGCATCAAAGTATTGGAATGCAAGGCGAATTTAAGCCTTAATCACAGGTAGAGACTCTATGACCCCAGCGTCTGCTTCGTCCCAACATGAGCCTCTACCCACTTCGGTTTTTCTGGCGATTTTCTCCGCCGTGTTCTTACCCATGTTTTTGGCGGCGGTCGATCAAACCCTACTCGCCACCGCAACCCCAGCCATAGTGGAAGATCTTGGCGGCCTCAGGCAAGCCTCGTGGATCACTATCGGCTATATGTTGGCAATGGCGGCCAGTGTACCTATTTATGGCTGGCTGGGGGATAACTTTGGCCGCGCCAAAATCTTGATGATTGCCTTGGCGGTGTTCGCGTTAGGCTCAATTGTCTCCGCCAGTGCCGGGACGATGGACCATATGATTGCCGGAAGGATTCTCCAAGGCCTCGGCGGTGGCGGGCTGATGAGTCTGTCCCAATCCCTTGTGGGGGAATTGGTGCCGATACGGCAACGGGCGCGTTTTCAGGGCTATTTTGCCGCTATGTTTACCCTCGCCAGTGTTGGCGGCCCAGTGATTGGTGGTTTTGTGGTGCATGCCTATTCTTGGCACTGGTTATTTTGGGCGAATATTCCCTTGGCTATGCTGGCGGTTTGGCGACTTAATCGCTTGCATAAACAGAGTATTAAACCAGTACGACTGGGTCGGTTTGATTTGCTTGGCGTGCTGTTATTTCCTTCTATCATTACGGCGCTGCTGTATTGGTTGTCTGTGGCAGGGCAAGACTTTGCTTGGCTATCGGCCACAAGCTTAGGCTTTATCGGATTTATCTTTGTGGGCGCCGCCTTGCTGTTGTGGTGGGAGCGTCAGCGTGAGAGTCCTTTTTTGCCGCTGGATTTACTCGCCAACAAAGCCATTTATATGCCGCTATTAACCGCTGCGCTGTTTGCCGCCTGTCTGTTTGCGATGATCTTCTTTTTACCCATTTACTTACAGGTTGGTCTGCAAACCAATCCGGCCAAAACGGGCTTGCTATTGATACCAATGACCTTTGGTATAGTGACAGGTTCTACTATTGCGGGCCGGTTGTTGAGCCGAGATGTAGCACCTAAATGGTTGCCGACCTTCGGGATGGGGCTGGCTTCTATCGGTTTACTCTCTATCGGTTGAGTCCCGCCCAATGCGGATCTTATTGGCGGATTAGGTGTGCTGGTGGGCATAGGGTTAGGAACCGTGATGCCCAGCGTGCAGTTAGTTGTGCAGAGTGTGTCGGGCAAGGCGCGTTTAAGCCAAATTACCGCTATGGTGTCCTTGTGTCGCTCCATGGGCGCGGCAATTGGTACGGCCTTATTCAGCCTGTTGCTATATAGCTTGTTACCGCTCGAAGGGGCGCAGGTGGGGATTGCGGCGATAAAAAAGCTACCCATTGAGGTTGTGCATCACGCCTTCCAATGGGGTTTTATCGCGGCGGCCTTGGTGGCGCTCAGCTCTGCGATTGTAGGGTATCTCTCGCCCGCCACAGCGCTTAGGGATCATGAGTAGATTTGTTGGTGCACGACGGATTTAAGCTGTGTAGTATTTGCGATAGGTTAGCTTCCGCTGTGACCCCATTCTTTGCCAGGAATTCTGCATGACAACTAAAAACTGGACCTTAAAAAGCATAGCTAACGAGCTAGGTGTCTCTAACGCCACTGTTTCTAATGCTTTTAATCGTCCCGATCAACTATCGGAAAAACGCCGCAACGAAATTTTAGCCGCCTGTTCTAAATTGGGTTACTTTGGCCCAAACAAGGCGGCGCAATCCTTACGCCGAGGCAAATTTGATACCGTCGCGTTGGTATTGTCCGATAGTGTTGAATATATGGTGTCCGATCCTGTCGCCAGTAAGTTTATGAAGGGGGTGGCTTCGGTATTGGAGCGGGAAAAACTCAACTTATTGCTGTTTTCGGGCAGCTCTGACAGTGTAAATGCGGTGGCAGATTTTGTGGATGGGTTTATTTGTTATGGTCGCCCCCGCAATGCCTTGCTTGCCGAGCAATTGAAACAGGTTAAGAAAAAGGTGGTTACAGTGGATTTTGATATCCACCGCAACGCCGCTGTCAGCATTGACAATAAGTTAGCCGCCTATGAAGTGGCAAAATTGGCATTAAAATCACCTACCGATCAGGTTGCAATATTAGGCCTAAGACTGCTCGATACCCATTTAACCTGCCGAGTTTACGATTTGAATTTGCTCGAAATCGATATGTCGATTGCACACCAGAGGTTGCAGGGATACTTACAGGCGATTGAGGAAACGGGTGTCACCCTTGGCAATGATCGGATTTGGAATATTCCTGAAAGTAATGCGGAATATGCACGGATAGCGGCCAAGGAGGCGCTAAATTCGACCCCAAGACCCAACGTATTTTTATGCATGAGTGACTTAATTGCTCTTAGTGTGCTGGGTGAGGCGCAGGCGATGGGATTAGCGATCCCTGAGGATATTCGTGTAGTGGGGTTTGATGGTATTGATGAGGCGACTCGCTCGAATCCTCCGCTGACTACGGTTTATCAATACTCTGAACAAAAAGGCCAAATGGCGGCGCAGATGTTTATCGACGATGCTGTACATGCTCAGGTATTAGGGTATGAATTACGTTTAGGTAAAAGCTGTTAATATATTGATTTTTAAGTGCAAAAGGCGCTGTTAAAGCGCCTTTTGTTTTATGTTTGGTATTTATCCCTGTGCTGGGGTGAGCAGGTCGGCTAAGCTGATTTGGGTTTCGATGCTTTGCTCATCAAGCAGGGTGATCAGCCCTTGTTTATTGGCAAAGTCGAGATTAAGACTCGCCTGTGCATTTACCGCAGACCATGTGAGTGTTAGTGATTTTCCACTGGCTGCCATCGTAAAACGGCCATTGAATGCGGCGCTGCTATTACGCAGTTTAATCAATTGAATAAGAGCGTTAACCACTGGTTTTTGCAGGGCTTGTTGCACTTTTTCTCGGTTTAAATAGGGGCGATTAATATCTCGGCCAACATGGGTTTGATTTAGCAATACCATGTCGTTGGGTATGGTAAGCAGGCCTGCGTAGTACACCTGCGGAATACCCGGTGCGAAAAACTGAATCGCTCGAGCCATCAAGTAATCTAGGTCATTTTGCCCGAGGGCATCGTAATAGGTGCAGTTGATTTGATACAAATCGACATTGCTGGCGGCTGCCCCTGTGGCTTGTAAACTCTCGCCTTGACTGTTGCTGTGTATGGTTTCAACTAGATTATCGATTTGTTTTTCGTCCAATAATCCTTGTAAGCCATCCATTGGGCCCACATCGATAATGCCGATACCATCGTGGGTATCGAGTACGGTAATGCAGTTGCGAGGCGCCATTTCAAGCCAGTGGCTCAGGGCACGACAATCTTGGCTGAAGAGCGTGTGTAAAATCAGCGGTGGTAATGCAAAGTCGTAAACCATATCGACCCGTTTGGCGATATCGATTTGCGTCATATGATGGGAGTGAATTTCGGCTAGGGTTGTCATGCCTAACTGATTGGCTTGCTTTGCTAATTTATCTACAAACTCGAAGGATTCCTCAATCATAAAGCAGCTAGTGCCGGGCTTTTTGATCGCGTAACCTGCGGCATCTAAGCGGATTAAATTGACTTTGCTGTGGTTAAATCGCGCCAATACGCGGTTTAAGTAATCTTTACCTGCTGCGGAGTGAACGTCGATATCGATCTGGTTACGGGTAAAGGTGGTCCAAAACTCTTCCGTTGAACCATCCGCTAAGGTGTAAGTGCTAAAGCAGCTCCCTGGGCGAGGGCGGTAGATAGCTTCTTGATCCTGCTCGCTTAATCCCTCAGGGAATACCTTGTCCTTCGTTAGGAATAAATCCCAGTAAGCCGATTGTTTGCCATGCTTGAGCACATCTTTAAACTCGGGAGACTCCGCGGACATATGGTTAACGATCAAGTCGGCCATGATGTCGAACTCTTCACCTATGCTTTTGACATCGTCCCAATCACCTAAGCGTGAATCCACTTGCACATGGTCTATGGGATCAAAACCCGCATCGCTGCCATCGATAGGATAGTAAAAGGGCAGTAGGTGAACGCCCCCAAATAACCCCTGTAACTCGTTATTGAGCAAGGATTTGAGTTCTTTGAGTCCGGCACCGGTTATCCGATCGACATAGGTGATCAATTGCACTTGATTTTTCATACTTTGCCCACGTTTGAGTAGCCTTCCCAGAGTAAAGTTTGCCCGCGTTTATTTATAAATTGCGCAAACAAACTTAATCGATTAAGTTGTATATTTAACCAATGTGAAACATTATTCAAGTGGTTTGTTTTATTTTTGAGTTAGTCTTAGGTTTTGGGGGGATTAGCTCACTGCTGTACATAAATAATGCCTAAAGCTGTTTGGGGCTTAGCCAGCTTCAAAGGGAGTTAGGCGCGATAACGATAAGGTGAAACAGTATGGTAAGTGATTCAAATTCTGTAGAAAATCGCCATCACACTCGTATTCGAGTGCTGACGTATTTAATGTTTTTTATGTTTGCTATGACCTCCGATGCCGTGGGCGTGATCATCCCGCAGCTGATTGCTGAATTTGGCCTCTCTTTGTCTCAGGCGAGCGCCTTCCATTATATGCCGATGATTTTTATCGCAATAAGTGGCCTGTTTCTGGGTTTTTTGGCGGATAAAATAGGGCGTAAACTAACCATTTTATTAGGGTTGTTGTTGTTCGCTATTGCCTGTTTTTTATTTGCGCTTGGGGAGTCGTTTTATTATTTCCTGATGCTATTGGCCTTGGTGGGCTTGGCAATTGGGGTATTTAAAACTGGGGCTTTAGCCCTGATCGGTGATATCTCTCGGTCACCAAAACAACATTCCAGCACCATGAACACGGTCGAAGGATTCTTTGGGGTTGGCGCTATGGTGGGGCCAGCTATCGTTAGCTATCTGCTTATCAGTGGTGTGTCATGGAAGTATTTGTATTTTGGGGCAGGGATTTTTTGTCTGCTGCTTTGTTGGTTGGCGTTTAGGGCCGATTATCCGCAGGTTAAGCAATCCTCGACGGAAACAATTAATCTGGCGAACACCTTCAGTATGATGAAAAACCCTTATGCATTAGGGTTTTCCCTTGCGATTGGTTTGTATGTGGCCACCGAAGTAGCGATTTATGTATGGATGCCTAGCCTGCTGCAAGAGTATCAGGGGGATTACACTGCACTGGCGGCCTATGCCTTAACCCTCTTTTTTACCCTGCGAGCGGGTGGGCGGTTTTTGGGCGGATGGATATTAAATTACTTTTCGTGGCAACAGGTTATGTTCTGGTTTAGCTTGGCGATCAGCCTTTGCTATCTCGGTTCTATGCTCTATGGTGTTGAGGCCGCCGTTATTCTCTTGCCCCTCTCTGGGCTGTTTATGTCAATGATATATCCCACCTTAAACTCCAAGGGGATCAGTTGTTTCCCCGTGGCGCAGCACGGTTCTGTGGCTGGGGTTATCCTGTTTTTTACCGCGGTTTCTGCGGCGCTGGCTCCCCTTTGTATGGGGTTAGTTGGGGATATTTTCGGCCATGTGAAGTATGGCTTTTACCTCGCTACTGGGTTTGCCGTTTTGTTGTGTCTACTAGCGGGGGTTAATCTGATTAAAGATCCTTCCCAACCGCTGTTAAGCCGTGAAACCGCTTGAATTGAAATGTGACAGAAAAAATTTTTATGTCACATTTCTCTAATGAATCAATTAATTGTCTGTTGTTCCCACTTTAAGTTTGTTGGTTTGTACAAAAAATGCACTTGCTTTTTGTCATTTAGTTGCTAACTTGTTAACTTAATCGATTAAGATGTTTTTTAGTAAAGTGAAATAACAGGCTAATCGATTAACAATAATTTCAGTAGAAGTCGCCGTGGGGAGAGGGCGGCTTCTCAAATATGGGTGGGGACATAAAAATGATAAATCGCACATCACAACAATTCTTGTTAAGCACAATCGCCGTCTTGGTGAGTTCTCAGCTTTGGGCTGCCGATGCACCCGCGCAGGAAGAAACCAAGAAAGATGCGTTAGGCCTTGAGCGCATTACTGTTACGGGCGTGGCCCGTGGTACTCGCGTCATGGACTCGAGCGTGTCAGTTAGCAGCGTATCACTCGCGGAGTTGGAGGTTAGTACTCCACGTTCATCCGCCGAAGCGTTCCGGATCATTCCGGGTATGAAGGTGGAATCAACGGGCGGCGAAGGTAATGCTAACATTGCTGTACGTGGCTTACCTGTGGCATCGGGTGGTGCTAAGTTTCTTCAAATTCAAGAAGATGGTTTACCAATTCTACAGTTTGGCGATATTGCCTTTGGTAATGCGGATATCTTTTTACGTTTAGACTCTACAGTACAAACCATTGAATCTATTCGTGGTGGTTCGGCATCCACTGCGGCGAGTAACGCTCCCGGCGGCATTATTAACGTGATCAGTAAAACTGGGAGCTCGGATGCTGGCAGCGTGTCTACCACCTTTGGCTTGGACTACGATACTTTCCGTACTGACTTTGAATATGGCTCGAGCATCAATGACAGCCTGCGTTTCCATGTGGGTGGTTTTGTGCGTACTGGTGAAGGCCCTCGCCAAGCAGGTTATGACGCCAACAAAGGTGGTCAGGTAAAAGCTAACATAACCAAAGAGTTCGATAGTGGCTATGTTCGTCTTTATTTCAAGCATTTAGATGATAAAAGTATTGGCTACTTACCCATGCCAATGTATTCGGACGGTAGCTCTGTCCCAGGTTTTAATGCGAAATCCGATGCCATCCAGTCAGCTTATTTTCTCTCAACCCTGAGTTTAGGCGCCGATGGTGAGCGTCGTCGCGGTGATATGCGCGATGGGATGAATCCTGAGGTTAACTCAGTGGGATTAGAAGCTTCCTTTGATTTAGGCAATGACTGGCAGGTCGAAAACCGCTTCCGTTTCTCGGATGTGAGTGGCAATTTTATGGCGCCATTCCCAGCAGAAGTGGCTAATGGCGCCGACATTGCGGCCAGTATTGCGGGCACTGGCGCCAAGTTGATTTATGCCAATGGTCCTGATGCGGGCAATCCTATGGATGGACTCGCCATGCGGATCCATACCTTCGACGTTAAGATGAATGACTTTGGTTCAATCGTAAACGACTTAAAATTAACGAAAACCTTTGACGATACCAGCGTTACTTTGGGTTATTACAATGCCACCCAAAATATCAATATGACTTGGATGTGGAACTCCTATTTGATGGAAGTCAAAGGGGATAACGCCGCATTGCTTGATGTTGTGGCTGCCGATGGTATCGCCTATTCCGATGCTGGGCTCTACGGCTATGGTGTGCCTTATTGGGGTAATTGTTGCCAACGTAATTACGATACCGAATACAACATTAAGGCGCCTTATCTTGCGGTCGCGTCAAGCTTTGGGGATTTATCGCTGGATGCCAGTGTGCGTTACGACAGCGGCGATGCCAGTGGTTACTACGCTGGCAATGTGCAATCGCAAGTCGATATGAACTTGGATGGCGTTATCTCTATTCCTGAGCAAAGTGTCTCTTCTATCGATAATGCTAATCCACAACCCGTGAATTATGACTGGAGTTACACCTCCTATTCACTCGGCGCAAACTATCAGTTTGACAGCGATTTAGCTGCTTTTGGTCGCTTGAGTCATGGCGGCCGTGCCAACGCGGATCGCCTGTTATTTGGTAAAGTTCGTGCCGATGGTTCAGTGGCAAAAGAAGATGCGGTCGATAATGTGGATCAATATGAGTTAGGCCTTAAGTACCGTTACGATGACTTATCGGTGTTCGCGACCGCTTTCTATTCCGAGACCGAAGAACAAAACTTTGAGGCGACGAGTCAGCGTTTCTTCGACCGTAAGTACAAAGCCAAAGGGATTGAAATTGAATCGGCCTATTTTATCGGTGACTTCGATTTTAGGGGCAATGTCACTTGGACCGATGCTGAGATTGCTAAGGACGCTCTAACACCAGATGTTGTGGGTAATACTCCGAGAAGACAGGCCGACTTTATCTACTCGCTGATGGGCCGTTATAACTTTGACCAAGGTTCAGTGGGCATCAACCTGATTGGCACTACTGACTCCTATGCACAGGATAATAATGATCTGAAGTTTGATGGTTACAATCAGGTCAATGCCTTTGCAACCTACAACTTAACTCAGGCCTTAAGTGTCTCCTTAAACGTCAACAACCTGTTTGACGCCACGGGTATCACAGAGGCTGAGGAAGGTTCGATTCCTGATAACAATATTATCCGCGCTCGCACCATTAATGGCAGAACCACGAGTGCAACCTTGAAATACGAGTTTTAACTCCGGCGGGTTTGAGGTTTAAAACCGACAATTTAAAAGGCCCATCCAGCATGGGCTTTTTGCTTAACTAATAGAAATATAAAGGGATCCATATGACGGTATTACTCAGTTTTGGAGAGGTGTTAGTGGATTTATTACCCACAGAGGCTAGCGACAAATCCCATCAAGCCATTGCGGGCGGCGCGCCTGCAAATGTGGCTGTAGGTTATGCCAAACTGGGCGGTAAGAGTTATTTTGCTGGCGGCATTAGCAGCGATGATTATGGGGCAATGTTAAAACAAGCCCTCGAAAACGAAGGCGTTGCTACAGATTATTTGGCCGAAGTGCCAGGTGTGCCTACAGCGACAGTGGTGGTAAATTTGGATGAGAATGGTGAACGAACCTTCGAGTTTAACCGCCAAGGGACTGCCGATCTTTGCTATAGTCAGCGCCATTTCGATGCCATTCCATGGCCACAGATGGATATTTTTCATCTCTGTTCCAACACCTTTACCGAAGCGAGCATTTTTAACGCGAGCATCTATGGTGCCCGTTGCGCTAATTCATTCAATAAGATAGTGAGTTTTGATGTTAACTTGCGCTTATCACTCTGGCCCGATACCGCATTGCTTGCAGAGCGAGTAGAGCTGTGTTTTCGTTACACACAAGTGCTGAAAATGAGCCGTGAAGAGGCCGACTATTTAGCCTTAACGCGGAACAAGAGTTTCGAAGATTATTTGCAGTTTTGTTTGGCGCAAGGTGTTGAGGTGATTCTAATTACTGACGGCGGCAATCCAGTGCAGTGCATCACAGTAGATGAGCGATTTAGCGTGCCAGTCCCCCAAATTAAAGCCGTAGATACCACGGCGGCGGGCGACAGCTTTATGGCGGGATTTTTGTTTGCGCTGGGTTCTGAGTTGGAGTTTGATCTCGAGCATTTAACCTTAAAACATCGACTTGCATGTCAGGCACAGTTGCGCAAGGCGATTGAGTTTGCGGTGCGTTGCGGCGCCGTAACCTGTGGGCAGAAGGGCGCTTTCCCTGCGTTGCCCACACTGTCACAGGTGAGTTAACACTTCCTGCAAACCATCAAGCTGAGGTGAGTGATTGCTTGCCTTAGCTTTTTTTCGAGCATATTGCGCGAACTTCATCACGTTTTACTTGCCCCATTGGCCGAGCATTTATGCTATTTTAGCTGCGGCTTATAGTCGAAGGAGCATAGGTTTCTCCTCTGCTTTCGGTCGATATGGTTTTATTTCAACATGATTGGGGATTTCCTATGAGCAAAGCAAAAATCGGGATTGTAACGGTGAGCGATCGTGCCAGCGCGGGGATTTATGAGGATATCTCGGGCAAGGCGATTATCGACACCCTCAATGATTACCTCACCAGCGAGTGGGAGCCGATTTATCAAGTGATCCCCGACGAGCAGGATGTGATTGAAGCGACCCTGATCAAGATGGCCGATGAGCTGGATTGCTGCTTAATTGTGACCACGGGCGGTACTGGCCCAGCAAAACGCGATGTGACGCCCGAGGCGACCGAGGCCGTGTGCGATCGTATGATGCCGGGCTTTGGCGAGTTGATGCGCGCTGAGTCATTAAAGTTTGTGCCTACGGCGATTCTCTCGCGCCAAACCGCGGGCTTACGGGGGGATTCATTAATTGTGAACCTGCCGGGCAAGCCTAAATCAATCCGCGAATGTTTAGATGCGGTATTCCCAGCGATTCCTTACTGTATCGACCTGATGGAAGGGCCGTACCTCGAGTGTAACGAGGCCGTGATGAAGCCTTTTAGACCTAAGGCAAAATAACGTGCCGCACAGCAAGATGACATAAACCCAAGCCTAGCTTGGGTTTTTTATTGGCATTCGTTGTGGGCTGTTGTGGTCGCGCTAAGTCGCAAGTACGCAGCTTGACTTAGCGCCTATAGACACAACTTTAATACCCTGTAATACGAGTTTAACTGCGGTGCATTAACGACTATTTTAATGCCTCAATTTGCTGTGCCAGTGTGGTCTTGGCGGCGTTGTCCTCTGCATCTGTCACTATGCGCTCCAGCACTTGTACTCGTTCAATCAGTACCTGATTTTGTAGACTCAGCTGGGTGAGTTTATCCTCAAGCTGTCGATCGTTTCCGCCACCCAGTTGGCGCATTTTTAGGTAATGCTTAAACATCTCTGTAGCGCTTACACCGATAATAAAGGTCACCATAATGACCATGATAATAAATTCTTTTTCCATGATTGGCTCCTTAACTCAATGTTAGGGCGCGGCGCGCCCTCTGTGGGTTGATAGTGTTATAAACCGAAGATCACTTTTTCGCTCTTTAACGATTTTTCCATGCCGAATGCCAGTATTACCGCAATGGCGAGTGTGCCCAAGGTCGATACCAGCAATTGCAGCATGTTCATATCTTTACCTTTAATAAAGTCCATCAGTGCCTGTTGCTGACCCGAAACGGGCAACCATTGCAGGACGTCGGGCGCGATGTTGTAGCTGGCGGCCATCGACAGTGCCAAGGGCACAAACAGCACCATGGTTAGATAGGACTGGGCTTCCTTAAAGGTTTTGGCCATAAAGGACACAAACAATTGCAAACAGGCAGCCATCAGGGCAACTGGGATACCGACCAGCAGCATCAACGCCATAAACTCGCTGGTAATGCTGACGCTAAAGCCGAGCTCCTGCCAAGGCACGAAGGTATAGGCGACCTTAGATACTAATAAAATCAACACTAAGCCGAGCAGGGCAAACAGACCGACAGCAATGATTTTAGAGAGCACTAATTGGCGCGTGGTCAGCGGATGGCTGAGTAACAATGCCAAAGAGTTACGTTCACGCTCACCGGCGCTGGTGTCGATGGCCAAGTTCATCCCCGAGATAAACACTGAGTAAATCATAGTGAAAATGGCGATGCCTAAGATCATCCCGCCCTTAGAGTCGGTGGTGGCTTGGTCGTGCACATTCACTTTCAGGGGCTGCACCACGCGAGGGTCGATACCGCGGGCGATTAAGCGCAGGCTGCCCATTTCGGCGCTGTAGGCCTGCAACTGTTTCTCTAAGCGGCGAATCGAGTTTTGCAGTTTTTCCTCTGAGTTATCGGCAACGATAGTGATTTCTGCGCCTTTGCCTTGGTTCATCTGCTTGGCATAGTCGGGGCTGATAATCAGCTCGATGGCTTTCAAATCCTTCGCGCCAGCTTCGCCTTGGGTAATGCCCTTGTTAGACAAAAATCGCACTAAATCCGGCGCTTTGTCGGGATTAGTGATGCTGATTTTAAGATCGTCCGGGCTGGTCAGCTGGCCGATAAGCACCATAAACAGGCCGCACATGATCAGCGGCGTACCGATGGCGTAGTAGAGTCCCGCCATCACAGAGCGTTTATCGCGGGCGGCGTCTATCAGTTCCTTGCGAACCATTGCGATGATTTTGTTCATGATTATTCCTTATCCCAAGTTTATCTGTTCGCTATTAAGTCGAAGCAGGTGTTATCGCAATTTGTGTGAGCGTTAATGCTGTGAGTCATCATGCGGCAATACCCTCATCGGTGCCGATCAGCTGGATAAAGGCATCTTCGAGTGAGGCCTTACCCGTTTGTGCGCAGAGTTGCTCTGGGCTGCCGATGGCCACCACTCGGCCTTGCGCCATCACGATCACTTGGTCGCACAAGGCCGCGACTTCTTGCATCACATGGCTGGAAAACAGCACGCAATGCCCTTGGTTTTTAAGGTCGATAAGAATATCGCGCAGCAAACGGGTACTCATTACATCCAGCCCACGGGTCGGTTCGTCGAGGATAATATTGCTGGGGCTGTGGACTATGGCTTGGGCGAGGGCGGTTTTCATTCGTTGCCCTTGGGAGAAGCCTTTACAGCGGCGATCGCTAATATCTTCGAGGCGTAGTTTGGCGATAACCTTGCTGGTGGCCTCTTTGGCGTCGCTGGCGGATAAACCGCTGAGTTCGGCGAAGTAACGGATATATTCCCGCGGCGTGAGGCGCTCATACAGGCCAAATGGATCGGGGAATAAGCCGAGTTGCTGCTTAGCACCAATCGGGTCGATGGCAACGTCGATACCTTCAATTTCAGCCGTGCCAGTATCGGGTTTCAGCAGGCCAAAAATGGTGCGTAAACAGGTGGTTTTACCCGCGCCATTGGGGCCGAGTAGGCCGGTGATCTGGCCATTTTCGGCAACAAAACTCAAATCGTTTAGGGCCTGCACTTCGCCGATGCGCTTAGAAAGATGGGATACTTTGATCATGACTTACTCCTTGGCTCCAGTGCTGGGCTTATCTTTGGCAGAGTGGGTTGCATCTTCGGTCGCGAGTGGCTCAACCGAGCTGGCATTTAAATAGAAACTACGGCGCACATCCTTTTTCAAACATTCACCATCGAGATCTTTAACCGAACCAGTACGCACTAACTCGGCGATTAAGTTATTGGCACAGGACTGATAGGCCACGCCATGGGTGGCGTATGGTGCGACCAAGTGTTTGGCGTTAGTGAGTTTTTCCATGGCGAGTTCCGCCCAACTTGGTGGTGTGGCAGGGTCTATTTCGCCCGACAGTAACAGTGTGGGGATAGCACTCTTAATAGGCTCGCTAAAGCTGGCATCGACGGGTGGCACTTTCCACACAGAGCATGATGCTTCCAGGCTTTCGAGCATGGTTTTACCTACATAGGAGGTTTTTGCCTGTTCACGCATCGCTGGGGTGATGCGATGGATGTCTTCACCGCAAACTACGGAGGCGTGCATGCCCATTGCCATGCCTGCACCATCGGTAGTTAAGGCATACAATCCGAGTAGCGGTTGATAGTTACCTTTGGCGGCTTGATGAATCGCATGGGGCACTAAGGCGCGCACATTGGTTTGATACAGTGCCATTCTGATCGCGCCATAAAACTTCGCGCGGGTGAGCGTGAGTAAGGTCTTTTCACCCGTGACCGGGTCGTGTACTTGCTCCATCACTGGCCCTTGGCTGAGTTTGGTTACCACTTGGTCAAACTCGGCCCTGAGCTCTGGAAACTCGGCATGGCAGGCCGCAGTTTCTTGGCAATCTTTAAACAGTAAGTCAAAGCCGCGCTCAATTGCCGAGCCGATTTCTAATACGCTTTGCTGCATCGGCACTACGCCGTCTAAGGTGACTGTGGCTAGATGCTCGGGATACAAACGCATATAGAGCTGCGCCATGCGTGTGCCGTAAGAAATGCCGTATAAGTGCAGCTTTTTGTAGCCTAAATGGGCGCGCACGGCTTCGAAGTCTGCCACTGCATTGAGACTGCCGTATTGGGTTACATCGCTACCCGTTAATTGATCTCGGCATTTTTGCGCCTCGGCTAAGCTATCAATATTGTCATCGTTGAGGGCGAGTAAGGATTGTTCACCTGCATCGCAATTCAATAGATTTGAGCGACCTGTACCGCGTTGATCAATCAGCAAAATATCCCGCTGCTGTCGCACTTTATTCAGCATGCTATCAAAGCTTGCCGCATTATCTATGGCCGATTGACCTGGGCCGCCTGCTATCGCCAGCAGTGCTTCTTCATGATTGACGTTTTTCACCGCAGGCAAGACCACATAATGCACTTGGATCTGTTTGCCATCGGGCTTGTTGGGATTCTCAGGCACAGTCACAAAGCCGCAGTTTAAACGGTCCGAAACACCGTCCACATAACAGGTATTTGTGGGGGTTGTTGAAGGAGCTGATTTTTCACTTGCCCAAACCGTTGCGCTAGCCATAGCGAGCATAAGCGTACTCAACCCTATGATTTTGCGAGTTGAAATATGTTTATGCCAGCCTGTGTTTGAACGCTTAATCGCAACGCAAGCGCCGGCATTATGGGACTTCCTGTGGATCATGCTATCTATCATGAGCGCTTTCCTTTTTGCATTTCAGGATGAGTGTGATACTTTAAATACAGTGTATCGGTGTATCAATGTATTAATACAGTGTGTAAAGCCTAATGTTAGAACTTTTAAATGTCAACCCCAGCAGTGGTGAGCCAATTTACAAGCAATTACACGAGCAAATCGTGCGCTTGATTGTGGGCGGCCAACTGCAAGAGGAAGACGTATTACCCTCAGTGCGCCAGATTGCGGAATACCTTGCGGTGAACCCGATGACAGTATCTCGCGCGATTCAGCAATTGGTGGATCAGGGCTGGTTAGAACGCCGCCGTGGGCAGGCGACTCGGGTTGCTGCCCGTACCGAGGCGATGGAGTCGGGCGTGAGTCTGCTTGAGCCGCAATTAGATGGCTTATTGGCACAAGCCAAGCAGCTGGGCGTGAGCCTGCCCGAGTTGCTGCAATTGATTAACGAGCGCTGGCAAGCCTAGTCGGCCCAAGCGAAAACGAGAATAAAAAGGACGCAATTCGATGGATCAAGAGTTTCCCCCAATACTTGAGTTTTCTAAGGTAAACAAAGTTTTTCGTGGAAAAAATGGCGTTGAAAAACAGGCGTTAAAGGATCTGTCCTTGTGCTTGTCTGCCGGGATGGTGGTTGGCTTATTGGGACAAAATGGTGCGGGTAAATCGACCTTAATGCGCTGCGCTTTGGGGATTCTTTCGCCCGATTCGGGTGACATCCGCACCTTAGGTGAGACGCCGGAACAACTTTCGTCAGCCGCAAAGGAGCGCCTTGGTTATGTGCCACAACAACCCTTTGGTTATGAAGGTTTTACCGTTGAGCGCGCCCTTGATTTACACCGCAGCTTTTATCCCCATTGGGACATGCAGTTAGAGCAAGATTGGCTTGCCCGCTTTGAGTTAGATGTCAGCCAACAGGTACAACGTCTGTCCGTCGGCCAGCGCCAATCCTTGGCGCTGATCATGGCAATGGCCTATCGTCCCGAGTTGCTGATCCTCGACGAACCCGTGGCCAGTCTCGACCCGATAGTCAGACGCAAGTTTATGGTCGATTTGTTCGACTTGGCCCTCGAATCCGGCTCGGCGGTGCTGTTTTCATCCCATATCACCTCAGATTTAGAGCGGGTCGCGAGTCATGTGGCACTGATTAAACAGGGCGAATTAGTGCTGTTTAAGGAAATCGATGCCCTGCGGGAAGAGGTGCGTCTACTCAAACTGGCGGCGGGTACGGAGTTGCCTGAGCAGGTGCGTATCCTCAGCCGCGATGGCGATTCTGTACTGGTGGATCGTGGTGCCGTTGATCTCAATCTTACCGGCGTGCAGCGAAGTGAAGCGCTTAATTTGGAGCAACTCTTTGTGGAGTTACACAAATGAGTTCAGCTAAACCGCTTGTGCAACCTACTGATAAGCCTGTAACACAGCATTCAATCAATCCCTTTAACGGCATGCTGCGCCTGTGGTTATTTGACGTGGGCAGTGTGAGTTTTTTGGGTACCGGATTATTTGGCTTAGCCCTGAGCGTTTTGGCGGGATGGGCCGGGCAGAAGGAGAGTTTTGATATTTTTGTCGGCATGGGGATTGTCTCTACCTCGGCAGCGGTCGCATGGCAGTTGATTCGCTTGATGGCGAGCGAGTGCTCAATCTTAATCCCCCGTTATCGGCAGAATATTTTTATCCAGTGCGAGGTGATGCTCATTGGCGTGTTTAGCCTTGCGGTGCTTTTATGCGTATTGTTTGATTTTACCTCTAGCCTGTCGTTACTGGTGTTTGCCCAAGGGATAAGCTTAGGTTTTATCTTGCTGTGTTTACGGCAAACCCAATGGTTTTACTCCTCATTTTTACTGTTTATTTTAGTGCCGTTTTCTAGCGCTTTGGCTGAGCAAGTACCATTGTGGCTGAGCATCATAGTGCTGTTTGTGTTGGTAGTGCTGATTTGGCGCCGCTGCCTAGTGTTACCTTGGCGGGTAGAGGCGCGAAGTGTGTATCTTAACGGCTTGGAAATGGGCTGGTTTTGGCTGCCTAGCCTGCAATCCATACGGATCTTGACTCGGTTAGAGCGTTATCTGCATCCGGTTAACTTCTTTATCGGTCCTATGCTGACCGTGTTGCTGCTGTTGCTGCCCGTGCTGACATTGGTGCTGGGGGTATTATCCCATCAGTTTAATTGGGATTTTCCGGTGTTACTGCTACTGGCGCAGTTTTGTGTGATCAGCTGTTCGCTGGTGCATTGGAGTCGGGTGCAACGAGCGCGTGCAACAGAGTTACTGTTATTGATGCCGGGTTTTGATGGCAGAACCGGTTTGGTTAATGCTTTTGCCCGAGGGCAGCAACGATTGCTGTATCTCATCAGTGTCGGCATGTTGCTCTGTAGTGTGTTTATTACTTGGCTCAATGGCGGGATAAGTGCGCCATTGCTGGCGCATTTAGTGATGAGCACCTATTGGGCTTGTGCCTTGGTGTTAGGGCTAGGTTGCCTGTGCCGCCGAGTGTTACAGGTTAGCTTGACTATGCTGGTGGTGCTGGGGCATTCACTATGGGTGTCTATCAGTTTGGCGGCATTGCAGCATGATGGTCATCTATATTATTGGTTAATAGGCGATCTTTTACTGGTTGTGTTGGGGCAAATTGCCCTGTTTGGCGGCCGTAAAAAGTTATGGCGGGGCGATATCGTTGGGCTGTAATCGGCCTTAAATGACGTGATTTGGGCGACATTTGCACAAGATTAGAGCAAAAACTCTTAGTTTTTAGCTTGCCTTCAGGTAGAATGCTGCAAAAGCGGAACACTTGTAAGCTAAAAGGTGAGTCACTCATGTCGCTCGAACAATATCACGTAATTCGACTATTACAGCAGCAAAGCCAGTCGTTAAAGGAGGCTATTGCGCTGGAAGGTTTTGAAATGGCAGCCCCTTGGCATCAAGTCAGTTGGCAGGCATTTGATGAGATCAGCCATAAAATTGCACAAGTGTTGATTCAACTCGGCGTACAAGTGCAAGACCGCTGTGTGATCCTGTCACAAAACTGCCCACAATGGACCTGTGCCGATATCGGCATTCTGAAAAGCCGTGCCATTGCCGTGCCTATTTACCCAACCAGTACCTTAGAGCAAGCCAGCTTTATCATTAATGATGCGGCGGCTAAGGTGATTTTTGTCGACGACGCTAAGCAATATGCGCTGGCCTGCGAGCTACAAAAACAGTGTCCGACTCTAGAGCATGTGATTGTGTTCGATGCCGCAGTTCAGTTGGCTCAGGATAAACCTCAGCATAGACATTTAGATAACGTGCTAGCGCAGGCATACGACCAAAGTGCCGAGCTGGGGCAACGCTTAAAAGACGCGAATCTTGATGATCTGTTAACCCTGATTTATACCTCCGGCACCACGGGTGATCCTAAGGGCGTCATGCTGGATTACCGCAATATGGCTTCGACTGTGCGTCAGCACGATCAGATTTTGCCTTTTAATGCTGGCGATGTGTCTTTAGCTTTCCTACCGCTAAGCCATGTGTTTGAGCGTAGCTGGAGTTTCTACGTTTTATGCCGTGGTGGCCATAATGTGTATCTGCAAAATACCCAAAGAGTAAAAGAGGCGATAAGTGCTGTGCGTCCGCATACCTTGTGTGTGGTGCCGCGTTTCCTCGAGAAGGTTTACAGCGCAGTACAGGATAAGGTCGCGAAATCCGCAGAGGGTCGTAAAAAATTATTTGCTTGGGCGATGAGGGTTGGCGAGCGTCAGTTTGAAGTGAGCCAAGGCCGCGCTAAGGGCGGTTTGTGGTTATCCTTGCAATGGCGTTTGGCGAATAAATTGGTTTACAGCAAGTTGCAGGCAGTGCTCGGTGGACGCTTAAAGTTTATGCCCTGTGGCGGTGCTGCACTTGATTTAAATGTGGCGTCTTTTTTCCATGCTATTGGTATTCCTGTGCTTTGTGGCTATGGCATGACCGAAACAAACGCTACTGTGACCTGTAACACTTTGGATAACCGTGTCGCGGGGTCAAACGGTAAAGTCTTGCCCGAAATCGAAATTAAACTGGGTAAAGACGATGAAATCTTAGTCCGTGGCGACACTGTGATGCGTGGTTATTACAATCGCCCTGAAGATACTGCCGCCGCCTTTGAAGACGGCTGGTTAAAGACTGGCGATGCGGGACGACTCGATGCCCACGGCAATTTGTTTATTACCGATCGTATTAAAGAATTGATGAAGACCTCTAACGGTAAATATATTGCACCGCAAAGGGTTGAGGGTGCTGTTGGGTGTTGTCCTTTTATCGAACAAGTGGCGGTGATTGCCGATGCGCGTAACTATGTGACGGCGCTGATTGTGCCAGCCTTTGAATCCCTCGAAGCATGGGCAAAGGAAAAAGGCTTAAAGTATGAGTCGCCTATTGAGCTGCTGCGCCATAGCCATGTGGTTGAGCATTTCGAGCAGCGCCTCAAACAGCTCCAGCAGGAGTTGGCTAGTTTTGAGCAAATCAAAAAGTTTACCCTGCTGCCGGAAGCTTTTTCGATGGAGGCAGGATTAATCACGCCGACGCTTAAGTTGCGTCGCAAAATGATTTATCACAAGTACGCCCATGAAATTAATGCTATGTATAATAATTGATTGTTAAATATTTGATCTTAAAAGGCCGCTTAGCGGCCTTTTTTGTCTCAACTACTTCCTGACGCATAGTTCTTAGCTTAAAATTCGCCCCGTTTACTGGTGCGCACGAGGCGCAAGGTGTCGGTGTAAAGGATAGTTAAATGGAACTTTCGATTCGTCGTTTATGCGCCGCTGTCGGTGCGGTGTGGTTATCTTCTTTTGTGGTCATTCCTGCTGCGGTTGCGGCGGAATATGACAAAATGGTTCACGGTCCCGTGGATCTTCCCAATGGCCAATGGCTTAATTTTTATCAAAAAGATCAACAGGTATGGGGCGAAATGCTCTATGGCGATGCGCCCGGTGTGCGTATTGACGATTACGGCCGCGCTGAAATCGTGGCGGTGTTTTACTATGACTTTGACAAGGGCGGTACTAAGGAAGTTATCGTCATGCTCAATGATGCCGATGGTCAGCATCTACGGGGTTATGGCTTTGAGGGTGAAGAGCTAACTAAATTGCCACGCTTGCAAGCCGTGCTCGATGAAGTTGTACCAAGCATTAGCACCTTTACCGTTGGCGGCGTTCGCAAGGTGTTAAGCCAGCTGCCGCCGCAGCAGTATCGTATGACCTATGAGGCGGAAGGGGTAAAAGATCCTGATATTAAAGCGATTTTGGATGGGACCTCTAAGCTCAAACCAACACTAATTGGTTATCGCAATTCTGAAGGCACAGCGGCGGATGTAAAAACCGCAGTGGAATACAAGCTGCGCTATCCTGTGACTCGCACCGATAAGGATGCCGAGGGGCGTGAACGAAAATACAGTCTAGTCGCCACGTTTGATCGCAGTGCCTACGTCGAAGAAGATGGCAGTTTTATGTTAGTCGCCATTGGTTATGAGGCCGACGATGTCGATTGGCTTAAAAATGGCAGCGAAAAAATCCCGCGAACAGGGCCTTTTTACGAATTCATGAGTATGGGCAGTACTTGGGCTGGTGTTGCCAGTGAAGCCAATTATGTTCAAGGCGAACTTGATGGTCACTTCGCTGCCTACGATGCCCGCAATGGCAGTGTGATGTATGCGGGTGACTATAAGCTGGGCAAACAAGTGGGTAAATGGATAGAAGCCGACAGCCGTGAAACCTATTGGGAGGGCGAGTACCTCGACGGTAAGAAACAGGGTAAATGGGTGTTGCAGTCCATGATGGATGACGCCGATAACTACGGCTTTATTCACTACAACAAGGGCGTGCCCGATGGCCCGAGTGAAATCTATACCCCAGATTACGATTCCGGCACCGAAGGCGCGAAGAAATTATCCGAAAAGGGCATTTATCTCAATGGCGTAAAAGACGGTGAGTGGCTTGAGTCCGATGGCAGCAAAGGCCTGTATCAAAAGGGCGTGAAGCAAGGCGCTTGGACGGAAAAGGTTACCCAAGGGGATTATCGCTTTCAAAGCGGTGAAGGCAGCTACCTCGACGGTAAACGTTCAGGCACTTGGGTCTATATTCGAACGCCGGATGCTAACGATGCATTTACCACTAGGCAATCGGTGACTTATCTCTACAAGACCGAAGTCAACTATGAGAATGGTCTACGCCAAGGTGAAGCAAAGTTATTCAATAAAGATAATTTTATGTTTGCCCTCAAACATTATGATAAGGGCAGACTCCACGGTGAGAGTCTATGGTATTCAGCCCCGAATACTGTCAGCAATGTAGCTAACTATCGTCAAGGCGAGTTAGATGGCCCACAAATGTGGCTCGAACCTAACGGCGATCTGAATGAGTTGAGTCAGTATAAGTTCAATGACGCCGTAAAACTTAAACCCTCGCAGGATGAATGCATGATGCGAAAAGAGCCTTATACAGGAGATTGTGAGGGTGTAATAAACGCAAACAATGCCGAGACTAGCTCGATTAAAGATGGTGATCAGCGAGTGTATCGCGGCGGCCGACTATCCGAATTAAGCTATTACACCAATGGGTCAGTCGATAAAGAATATCGATTCGATTCTAACGGCCGCTTAATGTCTTTGCAGACTTATAAAGCGGGTAAGGAATATGGCCCAAGCATTCGCTATTCCACCGACGGCGGCTATTCGCTCGTACAATATGGTCATCTTATCAATAACCGTCTCTCTGGCCCCCATTACACCTTTTACCCGAACGGCCAGTTAAAGAGTTTATGGAACTATTGCCAGCAAGAAGGCGAAACCTGGAACGGTGAACCTTATTTCTGGGATAACGCCATTGCACGCTGCGGTATCCAGCGGGAGTATTTTGATAATGGTGCCGTGAGTTGTATCGAGGATCTCGACAGCAATTATGCCGTGGATAAAGTCTGTTATGACCAGAATGGCAAGTTAGCCAGCGAAATGCTGCGGATTGATGAGCAACATGTGGTGCACAAGCGCTATATCAACGGAGTGATCTATCAAGAGGAACCTGGGTTTTCGGATTTTTCCCATGTGACCAAGGGACGCAAAATCTATCACCTAGAAAACCCAAAAAGCCATGGTGTGTTTAAGTCCTACGACAGCAGTGGCAAGCTCAAATACGAAAAAATTTATGATATGGGTAAAGCTGGCTGTATGAAAAAGTACGATGCTAACGGCAAGCAAACCCCAGATACCGCGAGCTGCCAGTTCTAGCATCGCGCTTCTTATTTCTGTTAGGCTTGGTAGGGATAAACGGGGCAATCGCCTTGTTTATCCCATTCACAGCATAAAAGTATAAGAACAACAAAAGGGAAGTTTGCATGTCAGCCACCGAATACAGCCTAGAAATCCAGCCAAGATTTACCGAAACCGATGGCCTAGGCCATATTAACAATACAGTGATCCCCGTGTGGTGCGAGGCGGCGCGCACGCCAATCTTCGAGATTTTTAATCCCGAGTTGGATTTACATCAATGGAATCTGATTGTGGCGGGTTTTACTGTAGCCTTTATCGCGCCGACTTATTACGGCAAGAGCGTGACGGTGAAAACCTATGTTAGCCGTATCGGTAATAGCAGTTTCGAACTGACTCAAAGCTGTTGGCAAGCTGGCAGTAAAACTGCGGAAGTGAAAACTACCTTAGTCCACTACGACTACAGTTGTGAAAAGAGTCGCCCTATTCCCGAAGATATTCGTGAAATCTTAGCTAGCCTGAACGGCGAAGCTGCATAAGTCTGATATTCGCTTTCACCGCACAATTGCAATTGTGCGGTGAAAACGTTAACGTGGCGGCCGCAAACGTGATGCGGATCACTTATCCGCGCCTTTATTCCTTCCGGCTGGATTTAGCATGAGATTTTACTTCACCCGAATGCGTTCTAAGGACATCTGTCCGCCACGACAACCCCTGAAAAAGATCGTTTGGTCATGGGTCGGGGCCTTTTGTGGCATTTACTTAGTCGCCAGTCTTGCCACTTATATGGGCGAACATCTACTTGGCACTATGTTTGTGATTGGCTCATTTGGGGCGTCGGCGGTATTAGTGTATGGCGCGCCACTGGCTGAGTTTTCTCAGCCACGTAACTTGATTGGCGGCAGTGTATTATCGGCACTGATTGGTGTGACTGTGTACCAAGTGTTTGCCGATTATATGGTGCTTGCGAGCGCGTTAGCGGTATCACTCGCCATCGCATTGATGTACCTAACTCGCACACTGCACCCACCGGGCGGTGCAACGGCATTAATTGCTGTGATAGGCGGTGAGAACGTGCATCAACTCGGGTTTCTCTATGCGTTGATGCCAGTATTCCTCGGCTCACTACTGTTATTGCTGGTGGCGCTGGTCGTGAATAATCTCTCCACCGATCCCAAGCGCCATTACCCTGTGTATTGGATTTAGCGTACCTGTCGAGAAGCCAGTTATTTCAAAAACTTCTGCACATACCAGCAGCTGGCTTCTATCTCGTAATCTTGGGCTTTGGCCCATTTTAGGCCATTGCGAACTAAACGTTCGGCAAGACCTTTGCCACGCAGCTCGTCGGGCACAAAGGTACGGTTAAAGTTGATGTGCTGGCCATTGAGTCGGTATTCCAGCACGGCTTCATGACCGTCAACGGGGATCACAAAGCGTTGTTTATCCTGTTGATGCTCAACGGTGATTTCAATTGGTGCTTTTTCTGACATACAGCCTCCCTCTGATATGGCCTAAAGTGTTATGGCAATGTAGCCATCGGCTCGGTAGCTTAAGCTTGCTCGTGTTGTTTTAGAATGGCGAGTAATTCTGCGGGAAGCTCGGCTTTTTGGCCGGTTTTAAAGTTAAACATCACAGCCACCGAAGTGCCTAGGGTCGTTACCGCCTGCTGCTGTTTACTAAACGCCTGATAATGCATGGTGAATCTATCACTTTGAATATCGCTGATACTCACACTGACCAATAAGGTATCGGGGAAGGTTACTGGACGTTTATAGCGGGCCTGATTTTCGCTAATCACTGGGCCAACCCCGGATTTATACAGGGCATTGAGCGGGAAGAGGCGGTTGAAAAAATCGATACGCGCAGTTTCAAAATAACGGAAATAGACCACGTTGTTGACGTGTTGCAGCGCATCCATTTCGCCCCAAGCCACGGGGATTTCGGTCACTATAGGGTGCTGTGCGAGAAACTTTTCCATTGGACTTAGGGTTGGACTTTCCATTGCATTACTCATAGTCAAAAGCTCTAGTTAAAACGCTCGTTTAAGGCTGCCAGACTAGCAGTATAAAGTGCGAGCGACAAGCCTTAGGCAATAGTGACAACATTAAGTGAAGCAAGGAGTTGGCGATGATAAAACAGATTGGGGATACGGTTATTCAGGCAACACATTTTGCGTCTTGCCATTGTGGCGCTGTGGTGTTGGAGTTATCGCTGCCCAATGGCATTGAAAAGCCAAGGCGTTGTGATTGCTCAATCTGTCGGCGCAAGGGCGCTATCGTCTGTTCAGTGCCGCTGGCGGGATTGAAGATTATCAAAGGCGAGGCCGTATTAAAGTGCTACGAATTTAATACCAAAACGGCCAAACATTACTTCTGCTCTGTGTGCGGCATTTATACCCATCATCAAAGGCGCTCTAATCCCAATGAATATGGCTATAACCTTGGTTGCCTCGAAGGCGTGAATCCCTATGAATTAGGCGATGTGCCCGTTTGCGATGGCGTGAATCACCCTGCGGATAGGTAGATGTGATTGCCAGAAAAACAAAAAGCGACCCTAGGGTCGCTTTTGATGTGCAGTGCCGATGTTACTCGATCACTAGCTCATCGAAACTGCTGATAGTGCGAAAATCACCCGTGCGCTGCTTGCTGTCGCGAACCATTTGGCAGGTCATCATGCCGGCTGCGTCAGCTGCTTTTAATTCTTCAATCACATCAGACACAAACAGCACTTGCTTAGGGCTTAAGCTGATGGTGTTGAGAATATTGCAGTAAGCTTGTTTATCTAATTTGTTACCTGTACGGGTATCAAAATGACCGTTAAACATCTCGGTTAAATCACCGCCATCGCTGTGGCTGAATAACAGTTTTTGGGCATCGACAGAGCCCGATGAGAAACTGTAAATACGCAGATTTTGTGCGCTAAAACGTTTAACAGCTTCGATAAAGTCAGGGAAGATATGGCCCTTAAACTCATCATGGGCATAACCTTGCTTCCAAATTAACCCCTGTAGGGTTTTGAGCGGGGTCGCTTTGCGGTCTTCACGAACCCACTGCTGTAAAATTTCAGTCACGCGCGCTAAGTCAGCATCTGGCTCTAGGGCGATATCTCGGGTGTCGCAGATACAGTTTTCCACCAAAACATTGTGTTGGTTCTGCGCTAAAAAGTCTGGCAAGGCTTTGACAGAATAGGGGAATAGCACATCTTGGATAAAGGTTAGGTCTGTCGTGGTGCCTGCTGTGTCTACGACTATGGCTCTGATACCCATAATGTTTTGATACTCCACAATATGTTGGCTAAAAAATGCAACCCTGATCCTAAGCGTTATTGGGGTAATTGGCTAGTGGATTTCACCTTTAAGCCAAGGGAGAATGTGCGCCATATCACTAACTCATTTGGCTGAAAATCAATTAAATGAGTAATTTTAGAGGCTTATCTAGTGGATATAGGTGAAATACTGGATCTAGTGTGGGGAATTATGCTGTTTATAATCCAGCAGTTTGTTGTCGACATAAGACTATGGTCTTAATAGCTAAGGGAAATTTTGGCTGTTATTGTTGCTTTACTCTCTTTCGACTGAATTTGTGCGCCTTTACGATTTAAAGATTGGATTGAGCGCGTAGCAATGATGAGGCTGTTTATGAAATATTTACCCGCATTAGGCTTAGGTATTCTGTTGGCGGTATTGAGCTTTACGAGTTTTGCACTGGTTGCCAGTGCTGGCTATATGCATGCCTTGCTCGGGAGCGTCGATAATCTTAGCCCCACTAGTCCGGTTTATCTGGGGTTAGCTGCCCATGATGCGGGCTTATTATTGCTGCTCTCTGGGCTGATGCTATTTAGCTATCAGCGGCTTTTCCCTCGATTACCATTCGATTGGTACACTGCGGTGGCGATGCAAATGCCACTGGGTTTATTGGTGCTGTGGGCGGATGGGGTTTCCTTTAATCTCACGGACTTTTACGGTGTAGCTAGAGCTTTAACTCTCTTTAGCGCCGCCTTTGGTGTGCTGATTATTTTTGGCTTACTGCAACGCCGTGGCCGCAGGCTTGCTCAGGCTTAATGGGTCATTTGTAGGCCTTAAACTGGCCTTACAGGAATAAAATTCGTAAAATCATCGGCCTAAATGGATTTGAGTCGTAAAGAGTAGGAGTCAATGAGTTCGATTGAATTTGATATTCCCGAAGAGCACCGCATTCCCTTTCTGAAGTATTACAAACAAAAAATCGCCCCCAAATGTGCACCGTTTGAAGCAAAACGTGAAGGCGTAAACCAAAGGCGGCGTAAAAATGCCAAGTTCACCACCCCAATCTACTACCTATGTATCACGGTGATTTTAGGGGCATTTGCTGGGCTGCTCGGGGTGCAGTTTATGCTGGTGCCTATGGATTATTTTGTGCCTTTGATGATTGGCGCGTTTCTGCCCGTTCCCGTGATAGCCCTAGTGGTCATTGCCTCGGGTAAGGAAAGCGATGAACTCTATAATGCTGCCTTTGAAAAACTCTATCCCATTAGCCTTAAGTATTTTGGCGATGACTTTGCGCTAACGAGGGCGCCTAAGGTCGATTTCTCTCTCTTCCTTGAGCTGGGGCTACTGCCTAAAACCGATAAGCAGTATGCGCAAAATTGCCTTAAGGGAACCTATAACAAGGTGCCGTTCCAGTTTTACGAAGTTGATGCTTACAACACTAAATCGAACGATAATGGTTCGGTTGATCGGGAAACCGTCTTCAATGGTGTACTGCTGGTGTGCAATATTCCTAAGCGATTCAACGCTACTACCTTGTTAGTCACGGATAAGGGCAGTTTAAAAAATCGAATTGAGGGGTTTAAGACAAAGCTGTCGCGGGTCAAGCTTGAGGATGTGCGGTTTGAGCGTTGCTTTGAGGTGTATAGCAGCGACCAAGTCGAGGCGCGCTACTTACTCAATCCTTTGATGATGGAGAATCTATTAGTCCTTAGTCGCGAATTAAATGCCGAAGTTGAAGCCTGTTTCTATCAAAAACAATTACTGATAAAGATCCCGACTAAACACCATTTCTTTATCAATCAACTCGATTTAGATCGCCCCATCGATTTTAAGCTCAATATCGAGTGGATGTTCACCGAGCTAGGTTATACCTTCTCGATCATCGATACCTTAAGGCTCGATAAACATTCTGGGTTATAGCGACAGTCGCCTCAATTGCAGCCACATTAAGTGGCTGCTTTATGCTACAGCTTAAAACATGACTTTTGGCACTTATGGGTGACTCCCCGTGCTCGTTACTATCAAGCTTCAACTTTGATGGAGCAAGATGATGAACACGATTTTCACCCTGTCGCAATTTGTGCATATTACCGCGGGCGCACTGGCATTAGTGTTATTTTGGATGCCTGCCATGCTGAAAAAGGGCAGCGCGAATCACAGTCGTTTTGGCCGTTATTATGTCTATGCCATGTACACAGTGGCGGCGACGGGCGTGGCGATGGCAGCGACGGGCCTCATTGATCCGCTCGCGGTGATTAAACAGCCTGCGGCCAACGCCGATGCTTTAGCAGAGCAGATTGCGGATCGTAAAAATGCTTGGATATTTCTCATCTATATCAGCTTGTTAACTCTAGTGACCGTTAGGCATGGCGTGTTGGTTCTGCGTTATAAGGCGCAGCGTCAGCAATTAACATCGCCGCTGCATTTGTCGTTAATGCTGAGCTTAACGTTACTTGGCCCTGTGATGGCGCTATGGGGATACCAAGAAAAGCTGATCCTCGCGGTGATTTTCGGCCTGTTAGGCACTACGGTTGGGGCGGGATTCCTGCGCTATAGCTTTAAGGCAACGTTGACCAAATTAGAATGGTGGATAGAGCATTTAGGCGCGATGATTGGCTCGGGTATCGCCTGCTACACCGCCTTTTTCGCCTTTGGTGGCAGCCGTTTGTTTATCGACCATGGTAATTTGCGTCTGTTGTCGTGGACACTGCCAGGTGTTGTGGGTTTTGTAGTCATCCGCTATTTAAGTGGCAAGTATCAGCGTCGTTTTGCGGATTAACCTGAAACGTAAAAGCATAGGGAGCCGTAAAAAGAACAGGGGCCGCCTAAGCTGCCCCGATTTGAGATGATGTGAGCGGTTTTACCCGAGTTAAACCTTGGTCTCGGTAGCATTGGCCGTCTTAGCAGACTCGAGCCACTGATCCATCTTTTGCTCTAATAAATCTAAGGGCAAGGCGCCATTTTCGAGCAGTTTGTCGTGGAAGACTTTGATATCCATCTTATTGCCCAAGGCTTGTTTGGCCTTAGCTAGCAGTTCGATAATTTTCAGCTCGCCCAACTTGTAACCTAAGGCTTGTCCCGGCCAAACCACATAGCGCTCGATTTCGGACGTGGCCTCTGAGCGGTGTATTCCCTCAGTCGCCACTGCATAATCAATGGCTTGCTCACGACTCCATCCCTTTGCATGCATACCTGTGTCGACCACTAAGCGCACCGCGCGGTGTAACTCAGACTGCAAGCGGCCAAGATCGTTAATTGGATTATCCTGATACATGCCCATCTCGGCGGCTAACCGCTCGGCATAGAGCGCCCAACCTTCTCCCGCGGCATTAGAGTAAAAAATGGTACTCAGCAGCGGCAAGGTATCCGACAGACCGATGAGCGTCTGTAGATGATGGCCGGGATTGGTCTCGTGATAGGTTAAGGTTTGCAGCGAATAGGAGGGCAGCGCCGCCATATCGTACAGGCTTATCCAAAAAGTACCCTTACGCGAACCATCCTGTGACGGCGCATCGTAAAATGCACCGCTGGTTGCGGCGGCACGACTATCGGGCACGGCTTCAACCGCAACCTCTTGATTTGGTAACAGCCCAAACCACAGCGGTAATTTGGCATTCACTTTCGCCAGATAGCCGTGAATGTCCGTCATTAATTGTTGTTTGCCCTCGGCAGTGTTGGGGTAGATATATTTAGGATCCTTGAGCAATCGCTGCATGCGCTCGCCAACTGTGCCTTTGCGGTAACCCACTTGTTTGAGTAACACATCCATCTCGGCGGTAATGCGGGCGACTTCATCTAATCCCAGTTGGTGGATCTCATCTGGGGTCTTATCTGAATTGGCGAGGTGTTTAATCATCGCCTTATAGAGTTTCGCGCCCTGAGGTTGGTGTCCAAGTCCCGCCACATGGGTGGCCTTGAGACGCACAGCCTGTAGTGCGGAAATCAACTGGCGCGTGGCAGGGTAATATTTAGTCTCCACCAGTTCGGCGGCAGAGTTCGCCAACGCCTCACTTTCTGGTACTTGGGCGGCGGTTAATTTGGCTTTAAAACTGCTGACCAAGGGATGCTTGTTGGCATGGTGGACTAACTGTTGCTGTAATCCTGCGATGGTCTTATCGATAATAAAATCGGGTGGGATTACCCCCATTTGTACATCTTGATCCAGCTTATCGATAACCGTACCCATGGCGGCAGGGTACATGCTTAAGCGGTTAAGATAAGCCTTTGCTTGCTCGGAGGTGGTGACTGCAAACTTATCTTCCATATAGCTCGGAAATTCAACATGCAATCCAGATAAGTGGTTGACGACATAAGGTAAAAACCAAACACCATATTCGCCAAGCATAGTGCCATAGGCCACGGTTTCGGCAGGTAACAGGGCGCCGGCGATTTCGGATTTTATCGAGCCTAAACTCACTTGTTCAGAGGCGCTAAGCTTACTGGCATCGATAGCATTGAGCTCAGCTAATATGGCCTTAAGCGCTTTACGCCGATGATTTTCCCCCGACGGGCTGTAATCGGTCAGCTTAGAGAGTACATCCTTGCCCGCCTCATCCTCGGCCACGCCATAATAGGTGGCGATTTCTGGCCTTAGGGCAAAATAACGCTGGGTGATTGGCGCAAGTTGCTGCTTAAGGCTCAATACTTGGACGGCCTTTTCGGCCTTGGCCTGCTCAGTGGTTTGATTGGTCTGTGTTGGGTTTGGATCGCTACAGCCCGTTGCTAACATGGCCAAAATTAAAGCATTTACTATTCTTTTCATCAGGTTACTCATACAAAAACATTGTGGGCAAATCCGTTGTTGGACTTGTGCCGCAAGCGTTAAACCGTGATTAGTGTGATCAAGCTCAAATTTGAACGGTTATCCTAACAGTTTATTGCACTCAAACTGCATAAATTTTGTTACTAGTTTTATTGATAATGTGGAGTGAAAAGCGAAGTGGGGGACTAAGGAAATCCTTATAGATCATTATAATGGGCAGCCATTTTCAAATAGGTAGCTTTCAAGTGGATTCCCATCCACATAAATCAGCAAAGCACCTAATTCATGTCTAACTGAAAAAGCATTATTCATCATGGCCTCTGGGGCAGATAGGCAATACCATTGGGGCTCATTTCGCTGAGGTTGCTGCCATTCAGTGGTTAATTTTTGTGATTGAGCGATTAATTGCTGTCTTTGCGTTGCATCTGGGAAAAGCTGCTCCAAGTTATAGGACTGTATTTGCTGTCCTTGAGGATTAAAAATGCCTATATCTGGGCCAGTTTCTTCCGCAACATATTTACCCACAGTAATCACAAAGCCATTATCGTTTACTGCAAATCTAGCAGGAGCAAAACGATAAGGTAGTTGGTAGTGCTCGGAAAGCACATATCCAGACTTTTCATCCCAGGTAAAAATACTCATTTGCGCTGACTCAGGCTTGTCTAAGGGAAATGAGCCAGAGTGGAGTCGCGCAATGACTCCTCCATCAGGGCTGACCATCACAATCGACTTAGGTACAGGCCATGAGCTAGCTAGGCTTTGGCTGGAAAAAATCAGTAGCAGCAAACTCAGTATCCTTAACATGACAACTCCATTTCGCGCCTGTTAGTTTGTTTGCACTAACTTACAGGATTCTCCTCTGTAAATTCAATGATATCCCTAAAACTAGTTTAGTCGTACCAATGTCTCTATTGAAAATCCCCTTAGTTAAGGTGCCCTAATATTAAAAATGAGCGCTTGCTCAAAGGTTTTTACATCGGTTGCGATATTTGCTGAACTTAGCTGATAAAGGATTATCAGAGCGTTAAGCAAGCCTATGATTTTTATGTTAACTAAGGAGTTGTAGATGAGGAAAACCGCACTTTCGAGCCTTGTTTTTGCCCTGCTTTTAGGGGCTCCGCTGGCGAATGCCACTATTGAATCTGAATCGTTTGAAAATATAAAAGATGTGAGGGCATTACAACAGCAAGCGCCGCAGTTATTAAGCTCGGGCTTACCGAGTGAGCAACAGTTTGCGCAGCTTAAACAGGCGGGTGTGGATGTGGTGATCAATCTTATGCCCGATAGTAATAAAGATGCCCATCCAGATGAAAGAAAACTCGTGACTCAGGCTGGAATGGAGTACGTGTATATTCCCGTGGATTGGCAAAACCCTAAAGTAGAAGATGTTGAAGCCTTCTTTACAGCAATGGATCAGCATAAGGGGAAAAATGTGTTAGTTCATTGCCTTGCTAATTATCGCGCCTCAGCGTTTGCCTATTTATATCAGTTAAAGCAAGGCCAAAAGCCTGAGATAGAAAAGACTATGGCGCCATGGAATGGAGAGTTATCAAACTATCCTAAATGGCAGGAATTGTTAGTGGATGTAAGTCAAAAATACGGTTTCTAATGTTTTACGTGAGTATGAATCCGCCCGCGCGATTGCTTAGTTATACGCTTGATGCGCGGATGGCGCTTTATATGTGACGTATCATCTCCGTTATACATCAAGTTACTGGAGAATTTGCTTTAGCTGGTAAAACAAGATGGAGAACGGTTATTTTTTGGTAGATACATAAAAAAACAACTTCTTATCAATTGTTTAACATTTTAAGGGTTGGTATGATGAGCCAATGCATAAAGCATAGTAACCAATCATGGATGTGAGGCTCATTGTGTATGGGAAAACTATTTAATAAATATTTAGGTCTAACTTTAATCTTTATTCCTTTCTTTGTAAGTTCTAATTTTGAGCCAGCAATAAAGGTTTTTGATACAAACGACGATATTATTTTACCAAGTGTTGATACTTCTAGTTCGAAAGTAATATCAACAAAGGATGGTTTTTTATTTACTGGAATTAACCAGAATGGCTTTACTTCGTTATATTATTTCGATCAGTCGGCCACAACTCCCATCGAAGTAGATATTCCTCTCGCTAATAAGGGAAAATTCACAGTATTAGACCATAACTCCTTACAGAAAATAGGGGATGATTTATATACATTTTACATAGATACGACTGATGAGATGTTTTACTTTAATTTGGAATATAAAAAACTAATTAAGTGGGATTTATATTATAAGCTGAAGAATAATAAAGATATTTCACAGATTAGAGATGGTGTAGGCTCTCAATTATTTTCCGAGTTAAGTTGGATATCTTATATAAATGATGGAAATTTTATATTTGCGAGAAATAATAAAGTTTACTCATATAATAGTAAGGATGATTTACTTACCAAGTTAATGGATGGTGATGACTGGGGGAGTGAATTGATCCAGAATAATGGTAGTAATATATATTTTGAGTATGACGGCGTACTTTATAATACTGACGGCGTAAGATTGGATGATTTGTACAATTATCCTGATGGAGAACAGGCTTTTGTATATAGAGATTCAGGTGATATTGTATTAAGAGATAAGTACAACGCACCTCAAGGTGATTTCAATAGTAAAGGTTTATTTGCTATTTCATTTGGTTCAGAACGGTCGGTAGATTATTTGTATTTAAGTGGTGAGGGTTATTCTGGAGAAATAAGGCTAAGCGGTAATTATAGATTTTCAAGTAACTCAGGCATTATTTCAAATGAGAATTCTATTACATTCTTGATAAAAAAGCGTGCCACAAATTATGGTGATGGCTATCAGATACAAACTTGTAATCTAAATACGAGTCTTACCTGTAAAAATATAAATGTTCTACCTGAGATTGCTCAAGGACTAGATAATGTAACCCTATTTAAGGTAGATGCAAGTAATGTTTTAGTGAATGCGAGATATATTGAAGCTGGAACGATAGTTGAGACTAAAATGATTTTAGTCAATCTTGTTACATCTGAGGTGAAAGAGGTTGGTGTTAATATAGATAAAAATGTTGTTGCTGATATATTGGCAAAGTCGGCGGATGAAATATTTATTCTCACTAGAACTGTTTTGGACGATAAAAAAACGTTATACAAGTACAAAATAAGAGAGGCTAAATTAAGTAGCTTTTCTATAAAAAACTATCATGGTCAGTATCGTAGCGGCTTTATTGTTAGCGGGAGGTTATTTTCTTTAAAGCGTGATGTTATTTCTGAAAATTTATTAAGTGATCAAAAATTTGAAGGATTATTTGAATTTGATGAAAATTATGATTTATTTAATCTGATATTTCTAAGCAATTTTGGAAGGAATACTGGTCAGTTAAATTTCTCAGGTATCCATGGTGTTAATAAAGTTAACGATGGGATTGTTTCTTCTAGCATTAGAAATCTCGACAATAATTCTTATTATGCTTTTATGATTCGTGACGATCTGACAAAGATTGATATTTTTAATGGTTTTGTTAATTATTGGCTTGATTCTATCGATGGATTTATATTTAGTTCATTAAATAATGTTTCCATTTTTAAAAATGGCGCTGTTAGAAATTTGTATTCCTATAATGACTCGTCAAATATAAAACTATTTAACCCAATTTCATACAATAAAGGGAATATTCTTTTTGATAATAATTATGTTTTAAATGTTAATGATTACAATGTATTTGATGTTTTAAAACCAAATTTGAATGGTTATATAAGTTCAAATCCTGTTCAATGTGGTGGTGGTATATTTTATCTCTGGAGTGATTCTAATGGTAATAGCCTTTGGAGGAGTAACAATAAATCTTTATCAAAGATAGATCTGAATGGTAGGGACATTAGTTTAAAACTTGATTATTATAGTTTATCGGACTCTTTGCTGTTATCTAGTTACAACAAAGCGACATTTGCTGATGATAATTATTTTATAATTAACTGTAACGATTTTACAATTAAAGATATTTCACTTAAGCCAAATGATGCGACTAGTGTTAGTATTGTGAAAAGTGAACAAGGTGACTCATATGCTTATGTATACTATTCTGATAAAATGGAAATTTATTATCTGAATGATTATGACTTTAAATTAAATAAAATATATACAACATATCTTTCTGATTATTTTTATCCAGAATATAATATGATTCATCGAACTGTAGCAGGATTTTTTTATAATTATCAATATCAGTTCAGTAATGGAAATCTTGTTAAGATTGATAATGCTGATAATGAGTTGGTGGTTGCTAGCACTGGTGACTGCCACAGTGATGCTGATGACCCTCGGGGATGGATGGTATGTGCTGTAACTATAAAAAATGATAATTTAATGGAAGATGCCATACGTATTTATGATCCAAAGTTACAGAAACATGTTTACGTTAAGTTGAGCTATCTGGAGCCAGAGGCTAATATCAGTAACTTTACATATAGTAAAGGAAGATATTTTTTTAATGCGAATGTAGTTGGAATTGGTTATGAATTGTTAGCTATAGATCAAAACTGCCTGATTGAATTAGATAATGGAGCAGATAACTGTACGTTACCACTTCCAAACTCAGCTCCAAGAATTTATAGCCATGAAATAGAAAGTTATTACAATGGACAATCCGTTTATTTCCCCATTAGAGCTGTTGATGAGGATTTAGACCGGTTGACGTATAAAATTATTCGTAAAGATGTAAATTGGTTATCTATTTCCAATAACGGTGTTTTAAATGGTGTGATCCCTAATAATGAAAAACCAAGAGTAATTAATTTAACTATTGGAGTCTCAGATGGGAATGTTGAAATTACAAAGGAGATCAAATTAAAAATTTTAGAAAATAATAATCATGATAACACGGATAATCCGTCTACGCCTCCAAGCGATAATGGGGAGGGTGGTGGAAGCTTATCGCTATTTTTGCTTTTTATCCTTTACCTCGTAGCAACTTATCGCAGAAATTCCAAGCAGGGTTCTAGTTGTCAGTTTTGAATATAAAAAATATTTAGTTAGTTTTGCCATTGATAGCTTTGTTCGTGAAGCTATCAATGGCATTTCTCTAACTTGTGTATTTAGGTGTGTTGATGAACTAGCTTGCCATTCTTCACTACATCTTTGCAGGGATTGACGCCGTAGCTGTAGGCCAACTGTGCTGGGGTGGCGATATCCCACAGACAGAAATCCGCCTGTTTGCCGACCACTAAGCTGCCGACATTATCTTCAATCCCAAGCGCCTTAGCGGCATTGAGTGTTAAACCCGCAAGCGCTTCCTCTGGGGTTAAGCGGAATAGGGTGCAACCCATGTTCAGCATCAGCAGGGTCGAGCAGATGGGCGATGAGCCGGGGTTAAAGTCGCTGGCGAGCACCATAGGCACACCGTATTGACGCAATAAGTCGATTGGCGGTTTTTGGGTTTCCCGCAAAAAGTAAAACGCGCCCGGTAACAGCACGGCGCAGGTGCCACTTTCACTTAGGGCTTGAACGCCAGCCTCATCTAAATATTCAATATGATCAACCGACTTAGCCCCTAAGCGTGCGGCTAATTCAGAGCCGCCCATATTGGATAATTGCTCGGCATGCAGTTTAACTTGCAGGCCAGCCGCTTTGGCGGCGCTCAGCACGCGCTCGGTTTGTTCTAGGTTAAAGGCGATGTTTTCACAGAATACATCCACCGCATCGGCGAGGTTTTCGGCAATCACCGCAGGCAGCATCTTATTGATTATTAAGTCGACATAGCCGTCGCTATTGTCTTTAAATTCGGGCGGCACCGCATGGGCACCGAGGAAGGTGGTCTTCACATCCACATGGTGATGTTGGCCGAGTTCGCGGGCGACGCGAAGGATTTTGAGTTCAGTTTCGGTATCTAGACCATAGCCAGATTTAATCTCGACCGTGGTAACGCCTTCCTTTGCCAAGGCATTTAAACGCTGGCGGCCGAGATCAAATAACTCGGCTTCGTCGGCCTCACGGCAGGCGTTAACCGTGGAAATAATGCCGCCGCCAGCACGGGCGATTTCCTCATAGGTAGCGCCCTTTAGGCGTAGCTCGAATTCGTTGGCACGATTACCTGCAAACACTAAATGGGTGTGGGCATCAATCAGCCCCGGAGTGATCCAACCGCCCTTGCCCCTGTAAACAGGAATGGACAACACATCGAAGGCGGGCAGCTCGCTGCGTGGGCCTAACCAGGCAATTTTACCGTCTTTTACTGCGATAGCCGCATTGGTAATTGCACCGTAAGGTGCTGATATGGAAGGGTCCATTGTTGCTACGTTAACGTCTATCCAAACCTGATCCCAAGACATTGTTATCCCTCGCTACGTTGGCTTTTTGGCCCCGCAAACTCTTTATTATCGAAAGTTATGTGAGCTAGCTTGTATTTACTTGTATATACAAGCTAGGATTGTAGCCGTAATTTTGAACGTTTAAAAGTGTGCCAGCACCTAGCACCTAGCACCTAGATTCTAGATTCTAGATTCTAGATTCTAGATTTTTATACCGAGGAAGTGTTTTGGCTACGCCTAAGTTTGCAGAAATTAAGCAATATATCATTGGCTGTATCGAGTCTGGTGAGTGGGAAGAAAATGCCCGCGTACCCTCGGAAAACCAGCTAGCCGAACTGTTTGTCTGTAGCCGGATGACGGCGCGTCGCGCCTTGACCGAGCTGACGGACAACGGCGTTCTTGAGCGCTCACAGGGGCTGGGCACCTTTGTTGCGGGGCGAAAGTCGCAATCCTCCATGTTGGCGATCCGCAACATTGCCGACGAAATCAAAGACCGTGGTCATGGTTACAGTGTGCAGCAGTTGGCACTTGAGCAAGTAAACGCTACCGCGCCTATCGCCATCGCACTGGCGCTGGAGCTCGGGAGTCCGGTGTTTCATTCGGTGTTAGTGCATTGCGAGCAGGGCGTGCCGCTGCAAGTCGAGGAGCGTTATGTGAATCCCGCCTTTGCGCCTGATTACTTAGAGCAGGACTTTAGCGAGCAAACTCCCCATGAATACCTGTCACAGGTTGCACCGCTGACCGAGGCGCACCACACCATCGAAGCCATAATCGCCAGTAGTGAGTTGCAACAGAGGTTAGCCATTCCGGCGACCGAACCCTGTTTACAGATTTCACGCCGAACTTGGTCGCGCCAAGGGGTGGTGAGTTTTGCCAAATTAGTACACCCAGGTAGCCGCTTTAAACTCGGCGGACACCTTACCTTTAATAAATAACAACTCGCGAAAACCCGTTAAGAGCTTATGCCTTTAACCTTAGGTTTAGTGAAAAACACAATAAAAACAATAGCACTTAGCCGTAAGGCGAGTGAGTTCAACAGGTTGAAAGAGGACATCTCAATGGACAAGCGACACGACCCAAGCCGCCGTATTATTGCGCCCCATGGTAGCCAATTAAGCTGTAAAAGCTGGTTAACCGAAGCGCCAATGCGCATGTTAATGAACAACTTACATCCCGATGTGGCCGAGCGCCCAGAAGACTTAGTCGTCTACGGTGGTATCGGCCGAGCTGCCCGCGATTGGGATTGTTACGACAAAATCATCGAAGTCCTACAACGCCTCGAAGACGATGAAACCTTAATGGTGCAATCGGGTAAGCCTGTGGGCGTATTTCGCACCCACGCCGATGCTCCACGCGTGCTGATTGCTAACTCTAACCTAGTGCCACATTGGGCAAATTGGGAACACTTCAACGAGCTAGATAAACAAGGTTTGGCAATGTATGGCCAGATGACCGCGGGTTCGTGGATCTATATTGGTACCCAAGGCATTGTCCAAGGGACCTACGAAACCTTCGTTGCAGTGGCAAAACAACACTTTGGCGGCGTTGCTGCCGGTAAGTGGATCCTCACCGGTGGTTTAGGGGGTATGGGCGGCGCGCAAACGCTGGCAGGTACTATGGCTGGCTTCTCAGTGTTAGCCTGTGAAGTCGACGAGACTCGCATCGATTTTCGTCTACGTACCCGTTATGTGGATAAAAAGGCCACTTCATTAGACGAAGCCTTGGCTATGATCAACGATGCCAATGCCTCGGGCAAACCCGTTTCCGTCGGCCTGTTAGCTAACGCCGCCGATGTATTTGCCGAATTAGTGAAGCGTGGTATTACTCCTGATGTTGTCACCGACCAAACCTCTGCCCACGATCCGCTGAACGGCTATTTGCCACAGGGCTGGACCATGGCGCAAGCGGCCGACATGCGTAAAACCGATGAGGCTGCCGTCGTTAAAGCGGCTAAAGCCTCGATGGCGGTACAGGTGCAAGCCATGCTGGATCTGCAAGCGGCAGGCGCAGCGACCTTAGACTATGGTAACAACATTCGCCAAATGGCCTTCGAAACCGGCGTTAAAAACGCGTTCGATTTCCCAGGTTTTGTGCCTGCCTATATTCGCCCACTCTTCTGCGAAGGTATCGGCCCGTTCCGTTGGGTTGCGTTATCTGGCGATCCTGAGGATATCTACAAGACCGACGCCAAAGTAAAAGAACTGATCCCAGACAATCCACACCTGCACAACTGGTTAGATATGGCCCGTGAGCGTATCGCCTTCCAAGGGCTGCCAGCGCGTATCTGCTGGGTGGGTTTAAAGGACCGTGCGCGTTTAGCCCAAGCCTTTAACGAGATGGTGAAAAACGGCGAGCTGTCGGCGCCGATCGTGATTGGTCGCGACCACTTAGACTCAGGCTCAGTCGCCAGCCCTAACCGTGAAACCGAGTCTATGATGGACGGTTCAGACGCAGTATCTGATTGGCCATTACTGAACGCTCTGCTAAACACTGCCAGCGGCGCGACTTGGGTATCCTTGCACCACGGTGGTGGTGTTGGCATGGGCTTTAGTCAACACTCGGGCGTAGTGATCGTGTGTGACGGCACTGAAGCTGCTGCTAAACGTGTTGGCCGCGTGCTGTGGAACGACCCAGCGACAGGCGTGATGCGCCATGCGGATGCGGGTTATGAAATAGCTAAAAACTGTGCAAAAGAGCAGGGCTTAGATCTGCCCATGCTTAAAGACTAACTATTCAACAAACCGTGAAAAACAACGACAAGAATACGGATGTAAAAATGAAATCAGTCAATCATTTAGTATTAACGCCCGGCAGTTTAAGCCTGGCGCAACTGCGTGAAATCAGCCGCCATAAGCTGACACTCGAACTGGCACCAGAGGCGATAAACGACATCAACACCAGCGCGCAAATCGTGCAAAAGGTGCTGGATGAAGGTCGCACCGTTTACGGCATCAACACGGGTTTTGGTCTGCTGGCCAACACTAAGATTGCCCCGGAAGATCTGCAATTGCTGCAACGCTCTATCGTGTTATCCCACGCGGCGGGCACGGGCCAGTATATGCAGGATGCCACAGTGCGCTTGATGATGGTGTTAAAGATCAACTCCTTAAGCCGTGGTTTTTCTGGTATCCGTTTAGAAGTGATTAACTTCCTTATCAGCCTAGTGAATGCCGAGGTTTATCCTTGCGTGCCTGAAAAAGGTTCTGTGGGTGCCTCTGGCGACTTAGCGCCGTTAGCCCATATGTGTCTGCCGCTCCTGGGTGAAGGCGAGATGAGCTACCAAGGGCAGATTATTTCGGCCGCCGAAGGCTTAGAAATCGCCGGCCTTAAGCCAATCGATTTAGCTGCGAAGGAAGGCTTAGCCCTGCTCAACGGTACTCAGGCTTCTACCGCGCTGGCGCTGGAAGGCTTGTTCCACGCTGAAGACTTGTTTGCTGCCAGCTCAGTGATTGGCGCGATGAGCGTTGAGGCGGCCATGGGTAGCCGCAGCCCGTTTGACCCACGCATCCATGCGGCCCGTGGTCAAAAAGGTCAAATCGATTCGGCGATGGTGTTCCGTCATCTGTTGGGTGAAGAGTCTGAAATCAGCTTAAGCCATGCAAACTGTGAAAAGGTACAAGACCCTTACTCACTACGCTGCCAACCACAGGTGCTAGGCGCTTGCTTAACGCAAATTCGCCAAGCGGCGGAAGTGTTAGGCACTGAGGCCAATGGCGTGACCGATAACCCGCTGGTATTCCAAGATACTGGCGATATTATTTCCGGTGGTAACTTCCACGCCGAACCAGTCGCTATGGCTGCGGATAATTTGGCGATTGCGATTGCCGAATTAGGCGCGATTGCAGAGCGTCGTATCGCGCTGCTCATCGACTCTAGCCTGTCTAAATTGCCACCTTTCCTAGTGAAAAACGGCGGGGTGAACTCGGGCTTTATGATCGCCCAAGTAACCGCGGCGGCATTAGCCTCTGAAAACAAAACTTACGCCCATCCAGCCTCGGTAGACAGTTTACCAACCTCGGCAAACCAAGAAGACCATGTGTCTATGGCGACCTTTGCGGCGCGCCGTTTGCGGGATATGAGTGAAAACACCCGCGGCGTATTAGCGATTGAATTGTTAGCTGCCGCCCAAGGGTTGGATTTCCGCGCGCCATTAGCGCCAAGTGATGCAGTGGCTAAGGCCAAAGCCGAGCTACGCGAAGTGGTTGCCTACTACGATAAAGACAGATATTTCGCGCCGGATATCGAAGCGGCAACGGATCTGTTGTACACCGCCAGCTTTAATACTTACTTGCCCCAAGGCGTATTGCCGAGTCTGTAATGCACAGTCTTTGGCGCCGATAACCCCTCTGCGGGTGAAAAGTGCTGAAGCAAGCGACCAATAAAGTGAAAGGCATAGCGATTTGCTATGCCTTTTTCTCATTTAGGGAGGGGATTTAGCACTTTAGCGCTTTTTGATCTTAGCCTTGGCAATCGACGGGTAAATACTCGTCGGGAATACCATTACTACTACATACCCAAGTCACATTATCCTGCTCGTCGACTTGTGGCGATAGGTACACCTCATAGTCTTGATAATCCCCTAGGGGTTCGCCGCCCACAAACCCGACTATGCCATCGGTGTAGAGATTAAAGGTGGCCAGTTGTGCATCCGTGAGTCCAAGGACTTCCAATTCTGTCGGCCAAGCTTTGTGGGCTTGGTAGTAGGCCGTTAAAGTATCTGTAATGGGCGTTAATGACTGATGTAATTGATCTATATGTTTAACCGCAGCATCGGTATCGGGAACGGTCAAAGTTAAAGCCGGAGTTTGATCAGTTGGCGCCTCATAACTTATCTCTGCGCCCATTTTTTCTTGGTATTCCTTATAGGCGGGAATCGCGACCGCTGCTGCCACACCGATAATCGCCGCAAGGATGATAATCCCGCCGCCTGCTGTGCCCATACGTGGCATAAACAAACTAAAGAGATAGGCAAATACACTGCGTGAAGGCGCCGTATACACTTTGCCTTGTGCGGTTGCTTGTACTCTTGCCATGCGTTTAGTCAGCCAAGGATAGCTGCTATTGATCTCATGGAAAGACATCCAAAAGCCGCTCGACTCTTGGGTTTGGCGAATATATTGATCGACATTCATCCGTTTCCACTGCTCAACCCCGGCGGCGAGTACGGCGACCGCATTGGTGGCTGAACGTAAGCTATTGCAGCAGCGCAAGCCGTGTAAATCACAGGTATATTCACAGGCACGGGCATAGGCGGCGCCTACTAACGGCAACCAAGTGGCGAACACTAACAGCGGCTCTTTACCAATATGGTTACGGCGAATATGGCCCAGCTCATGGCCGATATAGAAGTTAAGGGCATCTTTATCGGACTCGAGTGCATCCACGATCGATGAGAACAGCACTATGTAGTTACGGCGTAAAAAGCGGGTGGCGAGGGCATTTAGCATACCATCGGCCGCTAACAGGTAGGCGCGCGGTGGTTCTTTAATCTCTAAACGCTCGCAGCAGGCGAGGTATTGTTTGTGTAAATCGGGGAACTGCTCAGGGCTGATTTCAACCGCCGTGCCCTTTAAGTAGCTGATAAACGCCGAGTGGGTGAAGAGGTAAATAATAAAAAACATCAGCACATAAATCAGGGCGAGACCTTTTGTGGCTAAAATAAGTAAAAGCCAAATAAGTCCTGAAATAATCGCTAAAATTGTAAAGAGTGACTTTTCCTTCGAATAGACGGTATCGGTCATTTGAATAGGGTTGTCGTTCCCTGCACTAACCACTTGTTCCATGTTGATCCTTTTCCTAGTGAAATAACAAAGCGGCGTGAAAATAGTCAATTTCACTAGGAAATTCAATCTCTATAACTGGAATAACCGATAATTTACCTTTAAGTGCTAAAAATGGCTTAAGGTGCCAATACGGCGGTGCCATTTTTTATCGCGTTTTGCGCCAGTTCGTAAACCTGCTTTTCGGCTATATTAACTAGCTTTTGGTGTTCATCGCCGAGTTGCTCCATCTCTTTGCCCATCACTTCCATCGATGCGCCTAGGCTTTCAATTTGCGCGTTACTCTCAGCATCTTTTTCACCTGAGGCGAGATTGACTAAGAGGTTGTTGGTTTCGGCACTGATAGCATCACCCTTTACTTGCATTTGCTCGCCTAGACGCTGCATTTTTTCGCCTTGGATCTGCATTGGGCGCACGGCCTCTTTCACTTGATTTACAAGGGCTGGATCGGTAATCACATAGCGGTTTCCGCCAGTCTTAACCCACAGGTAATCCGTTTGGTAAGCATTGCCTTGTTGTTTGAGTGTGTTCCAATCTTGGCTTTCACCCGCGCCTATCGTGAGCTCACCATCTTGGCGTACATAAATCCACGAAAAGTCAGGATAATTACTGCTATTGATTGAAATATTGGTTTCGGTCGATGACTGAGTGCTTGTCTGCTGTGTAGCCCAAATTCCACAGGGGATAAGTGCGAGGATCAATAAGCCGCCAAATACTTTAGTGCGTGTGTTCATAATGCTTCCTTGTATGAATAAGTGTTTGTGATTAACTCACCTGTATAAGCAGAGTCCATGCCAATAAAATATTCTTTATTTATCATTCACATGTAGAAAGTGTCCGCCTGGCGAGCCTAAATGTGTCCGCGCGTTCAGTCTCAATGTGTCCGTTCAGTGGACACTTTTGGGATAACCCATCAGGCTGCACTACACTTAGTCGAGTTTGTTAAATACTGCTTGATTGCGGAACAGGCATTGAGTGGTTATTTGTGGAGTAGTGCTGTTTTTTGCCAGTTTGATAAGCGTATTTTGCTTAAGTCAGCTTAGGTTAAGCTGGTATGGCGTTAGCTATGGCAATGAATAGTGGTTGGTCGTTTATGTGAGGGACTCAAGAGTATGAAGTTAACTAAGATAATCAATATGCAAATCGCAGGAATAGCGGGGTTTTTAGCCATCGCCTTGAGTATGCCTGCTATTGCGGCTGAAAAGCCTTCCTTTGACTGTAGTAAAGTACAGCCGGACAGTATCGAAGATATGGTGTGTAAGGATGCAGGCTTAACTAAGTTAGATAAACAATTGGCCGAGGTCTATGCTAAGGCCACCGCAAAAGCTAAAAATGAACAGCCTCCAACGTTAAAAGCGCTGCAACGGGGTTGGGTAAAAGGTCGCAACGAATGTTGGAAAAGCGATGATAAACATGCGTGTATTGAATCGAGTTACCAAACACGGATTGCAGAGTTACAGGCGCAATATCGCCTCGTTGAGATGACTGGCCCAGTATTTTATGCCTGCGATGGCAACCCCGCCAATGAAGTCGTGGTCAGTTACTTTAATACTGAACCCGCCACCTTAATTGCAGAGTATGGCGATCAAACTTCCTTGATGTTTGTTCAGCCAAGTGGCAGTGGCGCTAAGTATCAGGGGCGCAACGAAAGCCTATGGGAACACCATGGCGAAGCCAAAATTGTCTGGGGATATGAAGCGCCAGAAATGACCTGTACGGTCAAAACAGCTAAATGATTAAAAATTAACACCAAGCCCTAGGTTATAACTGACATCCCGAACATGGCGTATCGAGGTTTTAGTCTCATTGATATCATATTTGAATGAGAGGTAAATTTGCTGAGTCAGTAGATACTTAAGCCCAAATGTTGAGTCCGAAATATAATCAATGGTTGGTGTGTCAGGAAAGGCGATTTGGAGATCGGCATAGGTCTCCAATACGCCATCAAACCAATATTGTTTATAGTTGAGCGTGGATGCCCAAGCGTTGAGTTGATAGGTAAATATTTGGGTATCCAACCAAAAATGGTTGTACGTAACAACAAAGTCCAGTTTATCTCGTCCTATTCCCCAAAACCGATAACCCGGACCAATCGCGGCGTAATAGTTGCTAATTGGGAAGTCGAGTCTATCTTCTTGAAAATAATCTTCTTGCCGCAATAACCAATGTTCACTGATGAGGTAGTCAAGGCTGTAGTGGCCTTCAATCGTATTACGTTTGGTGGCGTTACCTTCGGTTTCATAGCGCACTTCACTTTTCAGGTTATGGCGCCATTGCAAGGTTTCGGCTGTGATATCACTTTTTGCATGGAGTTTTTGGGTATTTTTGCTGTGGCTGGTGACATCGAGTGCGGCCTCAACACTGCCACTATAGCGCCATTCTGAGTCACTTTTTCGGTCTGAATACACCAGCTCACTAATGGGAATTTGTTTATTGTTAACCTGAACAAACCCATCGAGTTCGGAGGATTTTATGCTCACATCTTGTAGCGTACGGTTGATGCTCCAATGCTGATTTTGGGTGGTTTCAAAGCTTTTAATCGCGCTACGCTCTATGGATATTTTGGGGGAATAACTGGGTTTTATAACTAAGTGTGCTTCGTCAAAGCTTTTAATTTCGCCAGTGATTTTATCGCCATTTCTCAGTAACACAGTATCTGCCAGACTTTGCCCACTTAAGCCTGCCAGTAATATGGCTACAGATAACCTAGAAAAGTGATTTGGCATTAGTGGCTGGCTCTAAAAAATAAACAGTGTCGAAGATTTGGGCATTCTAGCCTATATGGCGCAGAGTAAGGCAATAACAATAGGCGAAGATTTCAGGAATTGGATGTTAGCACCCAATTCCCTATCTTGCTTAAGGATCAACGAGAATTGATTTCGGTGATTTTGAGATTGAGCAATTGTTTCTGCCAACGGTTTTTGTCAACGCCTTCAACCCAAATCACAGGGCTCTTACGTTGCTCGCCCTTACGTAGGTAGGTTTCTGGCATGCGGAAAATCGCTTCCCAGACTTCCAGTTTTTCGGTTTTGAGCAAGGTGCCATCGTCGGCAAAGAAGCTGGCTTCGACCTCAACTAAAGTCACGTGTTCGCCGCTGGTGCTGGCAAGCTCAAAGTTCAAGCCGAGTTTATCCTGCTTCCATTGGCTCTCGCTGAAGGTGACTTTAATGCCGTCTTTGGCAGTAGAGCCTAAGATCTCGGGTCTGGCGATGGCATTGGCGGTCAGAGTTGTGACAGGTTTGGTTGCTTCAACGGCGGATGTGCTGCTGGCTACTGCCGCTGCGGCTGTTGTTACAGTAGAACTTGGGGTCGCAACTGTAGCAACTGCTGGCGCTTTAGCGGCTTTGGTCTCTGTGATGATATATTCCCAGGTAAAGTCGTCTTTTAGTCTGACTTGAGCGCCATTCTCAAGGGTAATGGTGGCCACATCGGCTGCCATCACTGAGGATGAGAGCAATAAGAGTGAACTAAGTGCGCTAAGGCGAAATAAGGTTTGCATTGATTTTCTGGCTCCGGTATCCATCTGAGTCAACATTCTGCCCTAACATAAACAATTTGCAGCATATTCGTCACTGTCTAAGTCGCGTTTTGATGAATAAAGCGGATTTAGCCGTAAGAGAGGGCAGACTGAGTTTAAGGTATGCGCTTAGGGATAAAAAGTATCAGGGCGTTGTCATAGAGTCGGATTGTCTATAAACGTCTGTAGAGGAGAGTAAAATGCAAGGTAAACATCGTACTTATGGACTCGTTATCGGCTTGATTTTCAGTGCTGTAACCTGGGCAGATGAGCCTCTTAAAACGGGCTGTGCTGCAAAATTAGCGGCTATAAGTGCTGAACTCACTGAGGCTAAGGCTGCTGGTCATCAGCACAAAGTGGCAGGGCTAGAAAAGGCCTATAGTGAGGTCGCAAACCATTGTGACGATGACAGCTTAACTGCCGAGCGTTTAGCTAAAATTGAGGTCTTAGAGGCTAAATTAGCCGAGCGCCAGCATGAGCTTACCGAAGCGATTGCCGATGGTAAGCCTATGGATAAAATCAATAAAAAACGCCAAAAGATTGCAGAAGTTGAATCTGAGCTTGCTAAGGCTAGAGCAGAGCTCGCACAATAACTTCGGACTCTTTCGGTTTAACCCGCATACCCTATGCTCAAAATGGTCGATTCAGTGCTGGAGTTATAACCTGCACTCAGCATGACATGCTCTGTTAGGCGATATCTTAGGCCTGCTTCGGCACCCCAATGTTTGGACTTATCTTCTTCCCACGAGGGTTTGCCATCGACAATGCGGGGTGAAATATTGTTGGTATAAGCTGTGGTGCTGATATAGAGGCTGCCGCCCGCATAAATGCTAAAGTTATTGGTTAAACTGTAGCTTAAACCTAAGCGCCAGAGGCTTTCTTGTCGATGTGATAGTGCGGGTTCTGGCACCTCAATATCGGTTTCACGACTGCGGGCATAACCAAGGTAATAACCCCATCGCTGATAATCATCATCGAAATGATAGGGCGCAAGGGTGATTCCGTAGAGATTATCTTCTGCGGGAACGTAATCGAGCATGAGCGCTACATAGGGAATGGTGGTTCTCTCAACTGATTTATCTGGCATCATCAGATGATTTGAAGTGTTATATTCCGTTGCCTGTAGCGGTTGGCATAGGCTCAGTAGCCCAATGCTAAGATAGGCGAATTTAGGTAAATGACGATACATGGGATGGCTTCCTTGGTAGCAGGTGGATTATTGTTCATTTCCTTTTGTGTGTGGTCAATTCAAAATGCTAAAATCTCTTTTAAAATAATTAGTTGTAAAATTTTTGTATCTTATGGTGAGTGTTTTTAAAGGGATATTTAACTGAGGGTAACTCAGTTGTTTCCTTTGTATGACTTTGTTGCGCTAGCGCCTAAATTGGAGTGAATTGTGGATCAGGAAATAAGGCTCGAAATTTCGGCATGGTTAACGGGTTTGGGAATTGACAGTCAACCATCCGACGGAATATCAACCAGCATTATGCTGCTTGCTTGCGTGTTAGTAGCGGCCATAGCCTATTTTATTATGCGCCGTGGGGTGATCCGCGCGGTTAACATGGTGATTCTGCGATCTAGAGTGACGTGGGACGATGTGTTTATGCGCTATAAAGTGCTCGAAAAGCTGGCGATGTTAGTGCCCGCTATCGTGCTCAATCTGCTGGTGCCTATAACCTTAACAGAGCATCCGGTACTTAGCGGCTTAGTTGATCGCCTACTGAGTATCTGGCTGGTGGTATTGATGATCCGCGCTATCTACGCGGGGCTGGATGCGGTTAATGAAATCTCTGACATCAATCTGGTTAGCCGCCGACTACCGGTTAAAAGCTTTGTGCAGTTGTTTAAGTTGTTCCTATTCTTTGTCGGCCTTATCGTGTCCCTTTCTGTGCTCGCCGATCAGTCTCCTGTGTACTTCCTCAGCGGCTTAGGTGTAGCGACGGGTTTTGTAATGTTAGTGTTCCGCGACACGATTTTAGGCTTTGTCGCAGGGATTCAGCTCGCAGCCAACCGCATGGTAAGCAAGGGCGACTGGATCCAAATGGATAAGTACGGCGCTGATGGCGCGGTGGAGGAAGTGTCCTTAACCACAGTCAAAGTACGTAACTGGGATAAGACCATCACCATGATCCCCGCCTATGCGTTAGTCTCGGATGCGTTCCGTAACTGGCGTGGCATGTCCGAATCGGGCGGGCGACGTATCAAACGCGCGGTTAATATCGATATCAACAGTATTAAGTTTTTAACTGAGGAAGATCGAAATCGCCTGAGTAAAATCAATTGTTTGAAAGAGTATTTCCCCGCCAAGATCAGCGAGATCCAAGCGTCGAATGCTAAAGTGTCGGATCTGGATATGATGGTCAATGGTCGCCATTTGACCAACGTGGGGACTTTCCGCGCTTATTTGCAGGAATACCTGCAACGCCACGATAAAGTGCATAAGGATATGACCCTGATGGTGCGCCAATTGGCACCGACCACCGAAGGCTTACCGATTGAGGTTTATATCTTTACCAATGATACCCGCTGGGCTTTTTATGAAGCGATACAAGCGGATATCTTCGACCATATCTTTGCCGTGTTGCCTGAGTTTGGTTTGCAGGCCTTCCAAGCGCCGACGGGTAACGATATCCGCAGTCTGAAATCGGTGAAGGTCGAGGGTTAGTCTCGACTGACGAGAATCGCGGCGAGGGTAAGAAATACGCCGCCGCTGGTTCGGTCAAACCAATGCAATTTGTTGCTGGCCTTAAGGCTAGGTGCCAGCACATTGGCCATCGAGGCGTAGATCATTACAAAGCTAAAGTCGACCAGCGCCCAAGTGAGGGCAAGAATCGCCAATTGCGGTAATTGTGGTGCGGTTAAATCGATAAATTGTGGAAATAACGCCGCAAAAAACAGTAGGTCTTTAGGATTGCTGATCCCTACTAAAAATGCCTGTTTAAAGAGTTGTTTAGGCTGACCATTTCCTTCTTTTTTTGCCACTTCCAATGGCTGAACGTGCTGTTTTGTGAGCAATAATTTGATACCCAAAAACACCAGATAGGCGCCACCACACCACTTGAGTATGGTAAAGCCGTATTCCGAGGCGCTGATCAGTGCCCCTAAACCTGCCGCCGAGGCCACCATTAATACCAGTGCGGCGCACACACTACCAAGCCCTGTGGCTATGCTGCGTTTTTTACCGAAATGAATACCGTGGGACATAGACCCGTCATTCCGCACCTAATTTTCGATTTAAAAAACTTGACGGCGATCGGTCATTCTGATCTATTACTCTCTTTTGCAGGTAATTCATCATGGCCGCTCCCGCTATCTCTATCCGTAACCTCGACCAC
>NZ_LGYY01000209.1:0-791 GCF_001308045.1 Shewanella sp. Sh95 | reverse complement strand
TTGCTTGGTGACAATAGCATTGTGGTCCCACCTGATCCCATCCCGAACTCAGAAGTGAAACGCAATCGCGCCGATGGTAGTGTGGGGTCTCCCCATGTGAGAGTAGGTCATCGCCAAGCGCCTAATTAAACAATGAAGCCAGCTGAATAGCTGGCTTTTTTGTTTTTGATGTTTGCAATTTTTAGATTGTGATTTTGAAAGCACTCATACCAATTCCATTAACTAACTGGTCAAAATTGTCCATGGTCTAGTACACAATTCTATCACTCTTGCTTTCTTCTCAATGAAGGTATTCCATGCGATAGAGCACTGTTCGACAATATCGTCATAACCACTAAAACAACGATTGGCCAACACATTTTGACGCAGCCATTGCCATACCTGCTCTATTGGATTCAACTCCGGTGAATAAGGTGGCAACTTGAGAAGCGTCAGATTATCAAAGTCATCGGCCAAATCCTGTTGATGCCAGCCTGCGCCGTCCATGATGACCAGCGCATGGCGCCCAAATGCGGTGGCGGCTGAAATCAGTTTTAAATGCTCGTTCATATATTCGCTATTGGCATGCGGGGCAATAATCGCTTGTGTCGCCCCCGTTGCCGGACACACGGCGCCATATAGATACGCTGATTCAAATTGTTGCTGCTTGACGGCCCGTGGACGGGTCCCTTTCTCAGCCCAAATACGGGTGGTGGTATTCTGTTGGCCAAAGCGGGCTTCATCTTGAAACCAAACGTCAATGCGATCGAGTGCAACGTGCCCAGGTGTGTTAAGGATCGTTGCCATCCGGA
>NZ_LGYY01000111.1:0-803 GCF_001308045.1 Shewanella sp. Sh95 | reverse complement strand
TTGGAGGTACTCAGGCGGCCTGATTATCAAATCACGGAGAAAGAATTGCTGGCGGCCTGGGTATTATTCGCCAATCAGTTGCTCAAATATGGCTATGCTATGGCTGATTTATGAGGGGATCCTTCAGGACTATGCAGGTATCTCTGTTGCCGACTTGGACGATAAGAAGCAAACTATTTTACTTCAGCTAAAAGCTGTTCTTGGTGGCAAGGATTTTAATCACTACAAGCCTTCACAGGCCTTGTTGGGTATGGGACCTGCCGCAGACTTCTTCTCAAAAGAAACGTTAAGCCGTTTTGAGAAGATGTTTACTGAAATTAATAAACTTTTTTAGGCTGATCGTGATACAGGGAAAGAACAGTTTCAGCTCAATAGCAAAGCATTGCACTCGACTCGCTTCGCTCGCACAGTGAATGCGGCGTTAACCCATAGAAATTTTAATCCGAAATTCACTAATCCGAGCTAAAAGTCTAACGCGGAAATGTCCCAAAGTGAGTTTGAAAATGATCAAACTTAATTATCAGAAACTGAAATTCGTCCTCAGATAAATTATCAAACAATAGCGGTATTACCGTTCATGACACCCATAATTTTTATCAAACTTTATTATGGTCGTACAGATAACTGAAATTGCTGCGGAATTGGGTAAGGTTTTTGCGTTTCTCGCGGAACATTGCCCCCTGTGTCAGGATTGTTGTCACCCCTAAATAATCATTATGTTTAAAGACAGGGTGCGGCAAAAGAGAACGATATGGCTCGGTATTCACCAGAACGTAAAGAGGCGATCCTTAAAAACTTATTAC
>NZ_LGYY01000083.1:0-826 GCF_001308045.1 Shewanella sp. Sh95 | reverse complement strand
TGGAGGTACTCAGGCGGCCTGATTATCAAATCACGGAGAAAGAATTGCTGGCGGCCTGGGTATTATTCGCCAATCAGTTGCTCAAATATGGCTATGCTATGGCTGATTTATGAGGGGATCCTTCAGCGCTTCGCCTCTCTGTACTGTTCCCCTATTAGTTCTAAAAGAAATAATGTCCTATCTCTATCTGGAGTAATTTTTGATAAGTTTTCGTATAACTCATCATTTAATGACACTCCTTCATTTATGTAGTTTAAGATTTCTTCTTTATATTCATCACAACTAATTTTCCCAACCAGATCATTAAGGTAGATTTTAATTTCTTCAACATCAGCAAGAATTAATCTAGCAAGCTCTTTTCCTTCTATGGTATTTCTTGGCACATATTGATTAATTTTTTCAATATGATATTCAAATGTCATTATACGCACCCTTATTTATCACTTAAATGATTTTAGTTTACACATACTGGCTAATAATACTGACAATGGTATTAAAGTTGGCGAAAGCCTACCTTATAGCTTCTTGGTTTTGAAGAATACTAGCCAATAACACATCTAGCTCATTTTATTTAGCAGGAAATAGCTTATCAAAAACATGAACTAACAGGTCATAAGCATCAACATTTCCTCTCACCATTTACCATATGTTGCATGCATTATCTAATAGCCTTATGGTTGTAAAACTATCTTTCAAAGACTAAATAGCTGATCCGAATACTGCTACATTTTCGCCGTGCCATGCCCACTGCCAGGAAATGGGGAAACGGTTCCCATAAAATGCCATACCATGCCAAGCAGTTCCCGTATGTTCCTGCAAGCGTGAT
>NZ_LGYY01000153.1:0-836 GCF_001308045.1 Shewanella sp. Sh95 | reverse complement strand
TCAATCAGTGCCTTAGAGGCCAGCATCAAGCTGTTTAATCGTTTTAGGTGAAGTTCTGGGCAGTATTGGTGTAAAGAATGTTGTAGGATATTGGCTTCGCGCATCTTGTTGTCCAAGTGTAGTTTTTGGCGAAACCATTTGATCATGCAACAAGATGCGCTTCCACCCTAATTTGATGATTTATTTGTAAATCATCAGGGGATTCTTCAGGAAAAAGTATGATTATTTTTTTATTACAAATGCTTTCAATTTTTACAAATAAAAAACAAATTAACAAACAAAAATAAACAAAAGCCATGTTTTCATTAGCAAAAAAGATTAAACGCACCCTAAGCCAGTAATCAACCAATAAAAAACAACTCAAGAGAAACATTTTTGCAACAAAACACCTTTACACATCGTAACCAACATCAATATCAACTGTTGCACTTGTTATTTTCTTGTGGTTATATCTGGAGCCTAATTAAATAGGCACTTATTTCCTATAACGTTCCGTATTTAATTAAAATAACAACTAAACAAATAACAAGTGTTAAGGGAGAATGATATGCGCGCTAATTCAACATTAGCCAAAGCGGTTCGCTTTGCGTTAATTGGTGGTGCTACAACAGTTGCTTTATCTAGTATGGCTGTTTACGCTGAAGAAGGAGATAACGCTAAGGTAGAACGCATTGAAGTAACAGGTTCACGTATCCAAAGAACGGATATGCCCGATTTCAGATAATAAGTGCGACATTCATGGAAAGGTGTAGAAGAGGAAGCCAACTGCTAAAAGTGGTACGCTCTTCTCGCCAAAGAAACAAGCAGTACTACCATGAATTATCAGCAGTTGACCG
>NZ_LGYY01000254.1:0-840 GCF_001308045.1 Shewanella sp. Sh95 | reverse complement strand
CGCCGGTGGTGGCGTTGTAGCTGTAGCCTGTCGCCGGAGTGCCGTCAGCAAACTGCAGCGCCCCATTCACCAGCTTCAGTTCCACATCGGTGGTCGCGGTGCCATTGACGATAGTCAGGTTCACGTGGCCGCCTTCAGCAAAGTCGGCATGGTTGATGGTGACTTGGAGCTGTACGCCATCACCGTTGATTTCGGCTTGCGTCAGCAGGCCATCACCTGGGTTACCGTCATCGACGATCAATACGGTCGGGGCATTCGGGGCGGTTTCATCCGCCACGGTTGCAGTGTCAGAGCCTGGGCCTGAGGTGTTGTTGGCTGCATCGGTCTGGGTCGCGGTGACCGTGATGCTGCCACCTTCACCCGGGGCGGTTTCCGTCCAGCTGATAACGCCGGTGGTGGCGTTGTAGCTGTAGCCTGTCGCCGGAGTGCCGTCAGCAAACTGCAGCGCCCCATTCACCAGCTTCAGTTCCACATCGGTGGTCGCGGTGCCATTGACGATAGTCAGGTTCACGTGACCGCCTTCAGCAAAGTCGGCATGGTTGATGGTGACTTGGAGCTGTACGCCATCACCGTTGATTTCGGCTTGCGTGAGTGAGCCATCACCTGGATTGCCGTCATCGACGATCAATACGGTCGGGGCATTCGGGGCGGTTTCATCCGCCACGGTTGCAGTGTCAGAGCCTGGGCCTGAGGTGTTGTTGGCTGCATCGGTCTGGGTCGCGGTGACCGTGATGCTGCCACCTTCACCCGGGGCGGTTTCCGTCCAGCTGATAACGCCGGTGGTGGCGTTGTAGCTGTAGCCTGTCGCCGGAGTGCCGTCAGCAAACTGCAGCGCCCCAT
>NZ_LGYY01000288.1:0-798 GCF_001308045.1 Shewanella sp. Sh95 | reverse complement strand
TCCAGTTCCTGAGCTACCTCTGTCACGCGCGCATTGTCTACTCTTGGTTGCCGCTCGCCGTTGATAACAGGTTCACCCTAATGTCCCACCAGCTTGGCGATCAGTGAGTTCATCGGCGAGCGTTATTTGTGCCGATCCTGCGCATGAGAAGTCTTGCAATTCAGAATAAAAAGCTCCTTTGGCGTTTTTTTTTTTTTTCATAATTAACATACCTGAGGCTAGTTGCAGTGAATGAATGAAAACAATAAATTCAAATAAAGTTATGTTTTGGAATTTAAGATTCCCCATGCGAACCACCTTCTTTTTTCTTTTTTTGTTTCGGCTGTCCAGTACTCGAGCGGGTGGTGATCATAGAAATAGGAAATCTTACAAAGGAATCTTTTAACTCTTGGAGACGAAATGGTGCTATTGGCAATCCGTATGGTGAACCATAGGAAGTTAGTGAAACAAAATGAGCAAATAAGAGCATTAATCCACTAACAATACCTACAATGCCATAAAAGTATGCCAATAACATCATTGGAAAACGAATAAGGCGTATAGAACTTGATAAATCGTAATTAGAAACAATAAATGATGCAATGGCTGTAATAGATACGATAATAACCATAACGTTACTCACAAGACCAGCTTGAACAGCCGCCTGCCCAATTACAATTCCTCCAACGATCCCAATAGTTTGTCCAATTGGTTGTGGTAAGCGAATACCAGCTTCACGTAGCATTTCAAGTGTAATTTCCATTATAAATGCTTCCAGCAGGGGAGAAAAAGGGACTTTGACTCTTGACGTTGCAATAG
>NZ_LGYY01000131.1:0-846 GCF_001308045.1 Shewanella sp. Sh95 | reverse complement strand
CGCCGGTGGTGGCGTTGTAGCTGTAGCCTGTCGCCGGAGTGCCGTCAGCAAACTGCAGCGCCCCATTCACCAGCTTCAGTTCCACATCGGTGGTCGCGGTGCCATTGACGATAGTCAGGTTCACGTGGCCGCCGGCACTGAAGTCCGCAGCATTGATGCTCACGGTTAACTGTACACCTGCGCCATTGCCGCTGATTTCGGCTTGCGTCAGCAGGCCATCACCTGGGTTACCGTCATCGACGATCAATACGGTCGGGGCATTCGGGGCGGTTTCATCCGCCACGGTTGCAGTGTCAGAGCCTGGGCCTGAGGTGTTGTTGGCTGCATCGGTCTGGGTCGCGGTGACCGTGATGCTGCCACCTTCACCCGGGGCGGTTTCCGTCCAGCTGATAACGCCGGTGGTGGCGTTGTAGCTGTAGCCTGTCGCCGGAGTGCCGTCAGCAAACTGCAGCGCCCCATTCACCAGCTTCAGTTCCACATCGGTGGTCGCGGTGCCATTGACGATAGTCAGGTTCACGTGACCGCCTTCAGCAAAGTCGGCATGGTTGATGGTGACTTGGAGCTGTACGCCATCACCGTTGATTTCGGCTTGCGTGAGTGAGCCATCACCTGGATTGCCGTCATCGACGATCAATACGGTCGGGGCATTCGGGGCGGTTTCATCCGCCACGGTTGCAGTGTCAGAGCCTGGGCCTGAGGTGTTGTTGGCTGCATCGGTTTGGGTCGCGGTGACCGTGATGCTGCCACCTTCACCCGGGGCGGTTTCCGTCCAGCTGATAACGCCGGTGGTGGCGTTGTAGCTGTAGCCTGTCGCCGGAGTGCCGTCAGCAAACTGCAGCGCCCCAT
>NZ_LGYY01000286.1:0-855 GCF_001308045.1 Shewanella sp. Sh95 | reverse complement strand
GAAGAGGCTGGACCGGCAGTTAAAATTGGGGCTTGAGCGTTAAACGACTCAATGAATTTCAGGTAAGATACTTCGGATGAGGAGCAAAAAGGTGGTTTATACTTCCTATACCCTTGTTTTTACTTTTTGTTTTTTCAATGTATACTTGAAGGCCGAGGGATAATACTAATAGAGGATTTTTAATGATGACTCAGAGCATTCGCCGCTCAATGTTAACGGTGATGGCGACGCTACCCCTGCTATTTAGCAGCGCAACGCTGCATGCGCAGGCGAACAGCGTGCAACAGCAGCTGGAAGCCCTGGAGAAAAGTTCGGGAGGTCGGCTTGGCGTTGCGCTGATTAACACCGCCGATAATTCGCAGATTCTCTACCGTGCCGATGAACGTTTTGCGATGTGCAGTACCAGTAAGGTGATGGCGGCCGCGGCGGTGCTTAAACAGAGCGAGAGCGATAAGCACCTGCTAAATCAGCGCGTTGAAATCAAGAAGAGCGACCTGGTTAACTACAATCCCATTGCGGAGAAACACGTTAACGGCACGATGACGCTGGCTGAGCTTGGCGCAGCGGCGCTGCAGTATAGCGACAATACTGCCATGAATAAGCTGATTGCCCATCTGGGTGGTCCCGATAAAGTGACGGCGTTTGCTCGCTCGTTGGGTGATGAGACCTTCCGTCTGGACAGAAAAAAAAAAAAAAAAAATTTCGAGAAACGAACACTCAAACCCACCCACAGATTATAACAATAGTGCACTGCACTCATCCAGACGCCACTAACATTGTAGTTACAGACACAAACTACAAAGAGAAGTGACGGGAGCGAGCAGACTGAACTTTACCCATTGCGAGAGCACACCA
>NZ_LGYY01000107.1:0-957 GCF_001308045.1 Shewanella sp. Sh95 | reverse complement strand
TTGGAGGTACTCAGGCGGCCTGATTATCAAATCACGGAGAAAGAATTGCTGGCGGCCTGGGTATTATTCGCCAATCAGTTGCTCAAATATGGCTATGCTATGGCTGATTTATGAGGGGATCCTTCAGGGCGTTGCAACCAAATCTACTTTTGGTTATTGACTGGTTGTGGCTGTTTATTTTTTGGAAACAATATGAATATCTTGGATGAGGTAGCCTCATTAGAAGATCATTACTATCAAGAAGTTGAAGATTTACTTTTTAACCTAGGAATAATATACGCTTGGTTCGGCTTATATAAATTGATCCAACAGCAGATAATCCGAACTCAAATACTTGATATTGCGGCGAATACAGACCCATTAACGGGACTATTAAATCGACGTAGCTTTAACCAAACATCGAATAAACCAACCAAGACTGAAGTCAATTCGTACTTAATGCTCGATATCGATTACTTTAAACAAATTAATGATACTTATGGTCATTCTGCTGGTGATGAAGTGCTTACTCAAGTCGCTGACTACATCAGGCAATGTTTACGAAAAGAAGACCGAGTTGCCCGTTGGGGTGGTGAAGAATTTCTAATTGAAATCAACAATTGTAATACCGACACGGCTAAGATCATCGCCGAAAAAATAAGAGCATTAATAGAAAAAACTTATTTTACGGTTGAAAAACATGTATTACAGCTCACCGTCAGTATTGGCATTGCACATGTCAGCGCTAACAATCAAAACCGAGATGAAGTCATCAATCTTGCGGATAAAGCATTATACCAAGCCAAACATCTGGGACGAAACCGCATAGTCAGCGCTGACGAGCTGGAATAGTAAAGAATCCACCTTCTGAAGAAGGTGGCTTTGTTTTAACCCCCTAAAAGGGGGCCTTTATTCAAGAGCAAGTTGACCCTGCTCTTGCCGCTCTACTTTCTCTTGATGCCTAACGTATCTACGGAT